>NZ_KB235896.1:3543726-3843726 GCF_000332135.1 Anabaena sp. PCC 7108 | reverse complement strand
AACTCAACCCTAAGCACAAACTGATCAAAATGCCCATTAAACCAAAAAAAACTATGGGTAGGAATAATTCAACCCAGCTAGGCTGACTGGAAAAATGGAAGATAGGTGCTGGAACTCCTAAATGAATCAAGGCTGCGAGAATGTTTGCACTGCCAAAGGAAGCTAGAAAAGCGTAAGCTAGGTAATGGGTACGAAAACCTAAACCCAATGTAAGTAAGGAAACGGATACCAAAATCCATGCAACCAAACCTTCAGCGCTATTATGTGGTTTGATGAATTGCCAAATTATCCAGCCCAAACTATAACCAATTAAACCCATCAGCGATGCTACTAAAAATCGTCGCTTTTGACCAAAACTCCCAGAGAGGGTAAGTCCCCAAGCGGTTCCAAAACCAGCAACAGCAAATACTAAAATTTCTGGGGCTGAAGTAGGTTGATAATTTTGTATTAGTTGGGCTAGTTGAAGTGATATCAATTCCACCACGTCAGTGCCTAATTTTGTTTGATAAGCCAGAATAAAACCGACGATTGTACCTAAAATAGCGCCGATACTACCCAAAATCATTGCCCAAATTGTTGCTAGACAAGCTAATAAAAATTGAAATATCGTCCTAATTGTGAATACTGTAGTATTACTTACGGTTTGGGTAAATTTGGTAACTGTTTGGTGGATAGATTTTCCCACTCGGCTAAAGAATCCTGGTTGTGATCCAGTGGGGACAATTTTTAGTAATCTTTTTTGAATAATAGCTGCATGGGCAGGACGCGATCGCACTTCCTTCTGTACCATTTCATCTAATAAGTCGGCCAGACGGGGGTTAATATTGCATCGATTGCGCCAGCGTAACTCCCCAGTCATGGGATCTTCTAAATCCTGGGGATATCTCCCTGTCAGTAATTCAATTATCGTCCTTCCCAAAGCATAAAAATCCGCAGCAGGTCCGACATTACCACCAATCACTTGTTCTGGTGGACTATAACCAGAAGAAAATAAGCGCGTGGAAGGAATGTGCGATCGCAATATCGCCCCAGTAAATTGTTTAGCCCCGCCAAAATCAATCAACACCAATTGTTCCGCCTGAAGAGGTGCAGTTGGCGAAGGATGACGCAGCATTAAATTAGAAGGTTTGATGTCCCGGTGAATAATTTGGCGTTTGTGCAATTCCTGCAAAATCTTGATCCCTTGGGCGAACCAATTTAGCACCAAGTCCTCTGGACATCCTTGAGGATAATTTCTGAGGATTTCTTCTAAATTTTGCCCATTAATTTTTTCCATCACCAGACAAGCCAACTGGTGCGGTTTAGGACTAGTCAAATTGATTTGAAAATACCCGTCAGCATCAACTTTGGGTACACCCGGATGACGGAAATTACTTAAAACTTCCGCTTCTTGGATAAACAATTCCAGCGCCTTGGGGGAATCTTCCACTAAGACTTTCAGCACTTTATCTGTCTGGGTTTTTTCATCCCAAACAGTGTAAATTTGAGCAAATCCTCCCGATCCGAGGGGTTCGAGTGGGTGATAACGGTCTAACAAATGTAGCGGTGCGCCACAGCTGTTACAAAATTTGTTTCCCCAAGGTTGGGGGTAAGGACGTTGACAGTTGGGATTTATGCAGTGAACCGCACTCTGATTTATCTGGGACAAAACCACGAAAATGCAAAGGCTGGATCGATTTTAGCGCTTCTTTAGGGTTAGAGAAGGAAAAATATCACGGTTGCAATAAAAATCAGTCTCAACCTAGAAAGTTTTTCCCTTCTAGACATTGCCTGATAAATTTATTGATAGTGTAAATATCATGTCGAATATCTTGGGCTTTGATATAGTCGGTGTGAATTGGGATAGTTTTTAGAGATTTCAAAATTAGGACAGGACGACCAACTTGACCGAAGCGTTCCTGATATTGTTCGATATCAGCACGCTCAATATCTGCAAATGCATACTTTGTAACTGTGATATTACTTAAACTTTTGGATTCTATAACTACCTGACTCATGTTTTTATCGAAACTACAAGTAACTTCAGGAGTTAAGACTTGAGAACTGGTCACAGCAATTAAAAAAATTAGAAATATACCGTAAATTAAATGTGCGTCTCCTCTTTGTTGAGTTAGTGAACCTGGTATAAAAAATACTTGATACAAATAAAAACTGAGTTGATAAACTAAAAAGATAATTAACAACCCTGCAAAAAACCAGGTCTTATTTGGTTTGTGTTTCATTACCAATTTATCGTCAGTTAGTGTCAATATCTTCATTATCACCTCGTTATATAGGAATAATATTTGATTTATGAAAAGATACGTAGGGTGCGTCAGACTCCATAAATTCTATTAATAAACAGATTTGTAATATCTGACGCACCCTACAATACCTAATTTTTTTCAAAAATCAAATATGACTTCTATATATACTTTTAGGTATGACTACATAATTTCTTGCTGATTTTACTGAATATTGATGATTATCCCATTTATTTTATACAATTTAAACATCATGAATCAAAATATCACGACGGACAGAATTTCTATTATTATTCCCGCACTTAATGAAGCGAGTAATATCAAAGCAACATTAGCTAGTACTGAATCCAGCACTAACATAGAAGTGATTGTAGTTGATGGTGGTTCAAAAGATAATACACTACAAATAGCTCAATCATTAGGTATAAAAGTCATCTCTTCTCAGCCCGGACGTGCTATGCAAATGAATGCCGGTGCGGCCATAGCTAGTGGTGAAATTCTGCTTTTTCTCCATGCTGATACCTGTTTACCATTCGGGTTTGATGAAATGATTCGCACCACATTACAACAATCTGGGACTGTAGCTGGTGCTTTTGCATTGCGGATAAATGCACCAAACTGGGGACTAAGACTGGTAGAATGGGGAGTGAGATGGCGATCGCACCTTTGGCAAATGCCCTACGGCGACCAAGCTATTTTTTTAACTAAAGCCACATTTAAGCAAATTGGCAGTTTTCCTGAATTACGGATTATGGAAGACTTTGAACTGATCCGACAGCTAAAACGCTTGGGTAAAATTGCTATCGTCTCCGTGCCTGTCATTACATCTCCACGGAAATGGCTAAAACAGGGAATTCTCACGATTACCATACTTAATCAAATCATCATTCTTGCATATTTACTCGGTGTTTCACCAGATCGAATTCGCAGTTGGTATCGATAAGCATATCTCACTACAAACCTTTAATTGCTGACGTTATTTTACTTAGTAAAAAGTAAATTTATCTCATGAAACCAAAGAGTAAATTCCGATTAAATCTCCAATTATTATTATTAGGTTTTCTGGTAGTGACTTTAATAATTGCTGCTAAAAACTTCCAGCTTCAAGAAAATCTCCATACTTCGGTTGTCTGGATTCAAAATCTGGGATTTTTTGGACCAATCGTTTTTATCATCATTTATAATTTAGCAACACTGCTATTAATACCTGGTTCCCTGCTAACACTAAAAGGTGGTTTTATATTTGGTGTATTTTGGGGTTCTATATATGTATTAATTGCGGCAATTATCGGGGCAACCTTAGCTTTTCTTGTGGGAAGATACCTATCAAGAGATTGGATTTACCAACAGCTTGAAAAACATCCTAAATTTAAAATTATTGACCAAGCCGTTGCTGAAGAGGGATGGAAAATTGTCTTGCTGACACGTCTTTCTCCCATTTTTCCTTTCAATTTATTAAATTATGCCTTTGGCATTACACAAGTTTCTCTCAAAGATTATATATTAGGTTCTATTGGCATAGTTCCTGGAACTGTAATGTACGTTTATATGGGTTCTATTACCGCTAATATTGCCATGATTAGCACAGCCCATCAATCAACAAATCCAGAAACTCATATTTGGCAATGGGTAATGCAATCTGTAGGATTATTAGCCACAATTACTGTGACTATCTACATTACAAAAATTGCTCAAAAAGCTTTAGATAAAAGTGTACAATCTATAGCAACTAAGAATCATGAAAACTCTTCAAAAACCTTAAATTAAAGTTTAAATAATTAAACTCTTTCTACAAAAAATCTAAATGTTGGCAAATATGAATATTCAAATTTTATTACAAGCATCTCTTAATTTATCTGATTTGCATCCACAAGAAATCATCAAAAATGCACTATACTGGATTGATGGACTGGGTACAATCGGAGCAATAGCTTTCATTGGTATTTACATTATTGCTACTATTGCTTTTTTACCAGGCTCAATTCTTACATTAGGATCTGGTGTTGTTTTTGGTGTAGCTTGGGGTTCTGTTTATGTATTTATTGGTGCGACACTCGGTGCTACAGCCGCATTTTTGGTTGGACGTTATCTAGCTAGAAATTGGGTAGCTAAAAAAATTGCAGATAACAATAAATTTGTTGCTATTGATAAAGCAGTGAGTAAAAAAGGCTTAAAAATTGTCTTGCTGACACGACTTTCTCCCATTTTTCCTTTCAACTTATTAAATTATGCCTTAGGAATTACAGGAGTTGCTTTTAAAGACTATTTTCTCGGTTCTGTAGGGATGATTCCGGGAACAATTATGTATGTTTACCTTGGTTCCTTAGCCGGAAATATAGCATTAATTGGTACAGAAGCTCAACCTACAAATCAGACTCTGACATGGGTTATTAAAATTGTGGGTTTTATCGCTACATTAGTTGTCACTGTTTATATTACCAGTGTGGCAAAAAAAGCTTTAGATGAAGAAGTTTTGTAAAAAAAAATCTCATTTATAATTGATATTATTCGTTTAGCTAGGAATTGTTAAATACAAAACTGACAAAATATTTTTCAGGGTATATTCATAGTAATGATAACAGATTAACTACAGACTAAAATCAAAAACATAGTTTATACTTCACCCTTTAGAGGTAATACATAATGTCTACTACAGAATTTGAGAGAATTACAGTTTTACCAATGGATGAATACAATCAAAATTTGGTTGCTAATGTTCATCCCTCAAATTGGGTGAATCCGCAACCTGCTGATGATTATGATTTGGTAGTAATTGGTGCAGGTACAGCAGGATTAGTTGTGGCTGCGGGTGCTGCGGGGCTGGATTTGGGTTTAAAAGTAGCATTAATTGAAAAGAATCTCATGGGTGGAGATTGCTTGAACGTAGGTTGTATACCATCTAAATCTTTGATTCGGTCAGCTCGTACAGTTGGGGAAATGTGGAAAGCTAAGGATTTAGGTATTAATATTTCCCAACATATTGAGGTTGATTTTGCTACAGTTATGGCAAGAATGCGGCGCATTAGGTCTAGTATTAGTGATCATGATTCAGCAACAAGGTTTAAAAATTTAGGTGTTGATGTCTTTTTGGGTGAAGGTAAGTTTGCGAGTAACAATACTGTCCAGGTTGGTGACAAAACTCTGAAGTTTAAAAAAGCTGTGATTGCAACTGGTGCAAGAGCCGTTAAACCGGCAATTAACGGCTTAGAAACAGCAGGTTATCTAACTAATGAAACAGTTTTTTCCCTAATTCAAAAACCAGATAAATTAGCAGTAATTGGTGGAGGACCAATTGGTTGCGAATTGGCACAAACATTCCGCCGTTTGGGTTGTGAAGTGACATTATTTCATAGTGGTTCTCATATCTTAAATAAAGAAGATGGAGAAGCAGCAGCAATTTTACAACAGGTTTTGATTGCTGAAGGTATTCGCTTAGTACTGAATTGTAAGTTAGAAGAAGTGGTGACAGTTACGGAAGGAAAACGGCTTTATTTTTCTGTGAATGGTCATCGAGATTCTGTGACTGTGAATGAAATTTTAGTAGGTGCTGGACGTGCGCCAAATGTCGAAGGTTTGAATTTAGAAATGGTGGATGTTGAGTATGACAAACACCAAGGTGTGAAGGTAAATGATTATTTGCAAACAACAAATTCTAAAATTTATGCGGCTGGCGATATCTGCATGGATTGGAAATTTACCCATGCAGCAGATGCAGCAGCGCGAATTGTGATTAAAAATATGTTATTTTCACCCTTTGGTGTGGGACGCACTCAACTCAGTCAGCTGGTGATGCCTTGGGTAACATATACTGACCCAGAAATTGCTCATGTGGGGATGTATGCAGATGAGGCAGAAAAAATGGGTATTGATATCACGACGATTAAGATTCCTTTTAGTAGTGTAGATCGTGCGATCGCAGATAGTGAACAATTAGGATTTCTGAAAATCCACCACAAAACGGGTTCAGATCAAATTCTCGGTGCAACTATTGTCGCTACTCATGCGGGGGAAATGATTTCGGAAATAACCACCGCCATGGTCAATAAAATCGGTCTTAGCAAACTCAGTAGTGTGATTCATCCTTATCCAACTCAAGCTGAAGCAATTAAAAAAGCAGCGGATACTTATCGACGAACATTACTAACACCAAAAACTAAAAAAATCTTGGAATTTCTCACCAAATTTTCTTGATTTTTTAATTTTATTGACTCTCTTTTATAATTCTGATGCCGTATCAGGAGCAATGATTTCCCCAGTACCCAATTTTAAAATCATATCCTGGTCGGTAATCAGTTCATTGAGTTCTTTCACTCTTAAATTCATTTTTTCACAGGCTTGACTTAGTTCTTGAGAAAATTTTTGGAGATTATCACCATAGCCACATTGATAAGCTGCCGTTTCTATTCCCAAATTGGCATTAGCTCTAGCACAATCTACAAGTTCTGTACCATGTAATGGTGTTGAAGATACCATAAACGTAGTTATTCTTGAATACGCGGATATTTACATTGACTGATAGAATATCAGCTAGTTAAAATAAATTCATCCCTCTAATTAAATAGATCGGGATATGGGGATCAATAATTCATCATTCAAAATAGAGCTTAATTTAGACTGATTTGATTAATTTACAAAAAGATACACTCAAAATCAGCATCTTAACTCCTCCTTAGGATATACCTGAGATAGTGAGTCCGCATTAGGATCGAGTCAGGGTATGGGTTATGGTAAAAATAAATATTTCTGAGTTAGAACAGATTGATAAGTTTCGCAATTTACAATTAACTTTACGCGATCGCTGGAAAACAAGCGAGCTATTTGACAACAGCGAAGCAGATATTTTAATTATCCCTTCTTTGAGCATCGACCAACGGGAACTACAAAAGGTAGAAGGTTGTGAACATTATGAAGAAAGATTACTGTTTTCTTTAATCCGCTTACGAAATCCCTGCACCCGTTTAATTTATATTACCTCTACTCCCTTACATCCAAGTATTATTGATTACTATCTACAAATGCTGCCAGGCATCCCATTTTCCCATGCTCGGAATCGTTTATTACTACTTTCTACATATGATTCTTCCCTTAAACCTCTCAGTCAAAAGATTTTAGAACGTCCTCGTTTAATAGAACGAATTCGCAAAGCTTTACGGTTAGATAAAGCTTTTATGACTTGTTATAATTCCACCTTTTGGGAAGCAGAATTATCATTGCAATTAGGTGTACCCCTTTATGCGGCTGCACCAGATTTACAGATTTGGGGGACAAAAAGTGGTAGTCGGCAAATTTTTGCCCAAAGTAATGTACTTCATCCAGATGGTAGCGAACTAATTAGAAATTCCTCAGATTTAGCTGTAGCAGCGGCTAATTTATGGGAACGTCAACCAACATTAAAACGGATGGTAGTTAAGCTAAATGAGGGCATTTCTGGGGAGGGAAATGCACTATTGGATCTCCGTCCATTGATAGATGTTGCACCCGGTCAAGGTTCTCATGGTGAAAGAGTAACAGCAATTAGCCATCGCTTTTCAACTATGCGCTTCCAAGCCCTAAAAGAAACCTGGGCAAATTTCTCTCAACGTATCCCAGAATTAGGTGCAATAGTTGAAGCATTTGTAGAAGGAGAAATTAAGCGTTCTCCCAGTGTACAAGGACGCATTACACCCGCTGGAGAAGTAGAAATCCTCTCCACCCATGACCAAATTCTCGGCGGACCAGACGGACAAATTTATTTAGGTTGTCGCTTTCCCGCAGATGCCAGCTATCGAATAAAATTGCAAGAATTAGGCTTAAAAGTCGGCAAACAACTGGCACAAAAAGGCACATTAGAAAGATTTGGTCTTGATTTTGTCACAGTTGATCAAGGTAATGGTAAGTGGGATATTCAAGCAATTGAAATTAACCTCCGCAAAGGTGGAACTACTCACCCTTTTATGACTTTGAAATTATTAACTAATGGCAACTATGATTTATCCAGTGGCTTATTTTATAGCCAGCAAGGACGAGCTAAATATTATATTGCCACAGACAATTTACAAAAAGATAGCTATCGAGGATTACTACCTAACGATTTAATGGATATTATCGCCCATCACAGATTACATTTTGATAGCGGAACCGAAATAGGTACAGTATTTCATCTTATGGGTTGCCTTTCCCAATTTGGCAAGTTGGGATTAACTAGTATTGGCGATTCTCCCCAACAAGCAGAAGATATATATAACAAAGTTATCGAAGTTCTGGATCAAGAAACTAGCGGCGATAATAATAGTTATAGCCTATTTTCAGATTTTGCTTTTCCCTTTGCTGGGGATGTCTAATTAATACCAATTCAAAATTAAACATATTCCGAAGAGGTAGTTGTTGGCAAGGTTTAATATCGTGTGCGGTTAAAAACCAGGACTTACGCAAAATATCTCTCAAACCCTCTTTTTTTTGGGAGCATCCCAATTTTGCAAAAATATACGCAACTAACCCAAAAAACCTGTTAAACCTCTTACCTTCGCGCTCTTCGCGTCTTCGCGGTTCGTTTTTTCCGTTAGTCTTGCGTAAGTCCTAAAAACTTACAATTAAGACTGATGGTTTAAGTTTTTTTGATAAGTAATTAAGTGAACATGATATAAGCTGATAAAAGTGCATTTTTTTCAATATCTAATATGGCAACCATTAACGACAACTACCTGAAGCTAAAAGCCGGTTATCTATTTCCTGAAATTGGTCGCCGAGTTAATAGCTTTGCACAAGCCAATCCTGATGCTAAAATCGTCCGGTTGGGTATTGGTGATGTCACCGAACCTTTACCAGAGGCTTGCCGCACAGCTATGATTAAAGCTGTGGAAGAAATGGGCGATCGCACAACTTTTAAAGGATATGGTCCCGAACAAGGTTATGCTTGGTTAAGAGAAAAAATCGCCACCCATGATTTCCAAGCACGAGGCGCAGCGATAGAAGCTGATGAAATCTTCATTTCCGATGGTTCTAAATGCGATAACGGCAATATTCTCGATATTTTTGGTCATGATAACACCATAGCCGTAACCGACCCAGTTTATCCCGTGTATGTCGATACTAACGTGATGGCGGGAAACACCGGGAACGCCAACGATAAAGGCGAATTTGACGGTTTAGTTTATCTCCCTGTCACCGCAGATAACAACTTCACCGCAGAAATTCCTACCCAAAAAGTTGACTTAATTTATCTCTGCTTTCCCAATAACCCCACAGGTGCAACGGCGACGAAAGAACACCTAAAAGCCTGGATAGATTACGCAAAAGCCAACGGTTCAATTATCTTCTTTGATGCGGCTTACGAAGCTTACATTACCGATCCTACCCTTCCCCATTCTATCTATGAAATTGAAGGCGCGAGAGATTGTGCCATTGAATTTCGTTCTTTCTCCAAAAATGCGGGTTTCACCGGCACACGTTGCGCTTTAAGTGTCGTTCCCAAAACACTCACCGCTAAAGCCGCAGATGGTTCTAATGTGGAATTGTGGAAACTGTGGAATCGTCGTCAATCTACCAAATTTAACGGTGTTTCTTACATCGTCCAAAGAGGTGCAGAAGCGGTTTATTCTGAAGCAGGACAAGCGCAAATCAAAGCTTTAGTAAGCTTCTATTTAGAAAACGCCAAAATTATCCGTGAACAACTCACCAATGCAGGTTTAAAGGTTTATGGTGGTGTGAATGCACCTTACGTTTGGGTGAAAACACCTCATGGTTTAACCAGTTGGGAATTTTTCGATAAGTTATTGCAAACCGTCAACGTTGTAGGAACACCAGGATCAGGTTTTGGTGCTGCGGGTGAAGGTTATTTCCGCATTTCTGCGTTTAACAGTCGGGAAAATGTGGAAGAAGCCATGAAACGCATTACTGAGAAGTTTAAGGTTTAGTATAATTCTGATCCTGATCTAGATTAATTTCTCGTAGGGGTTTAGCATTGCTAAACTCTTACCCATATCAAGCATATACGGTTTTTTAAATTTTTGGTAGACTTGAGTTATGAATATATTAATTGAGAGGTAAATTTATTATTATGAAATTAATCATCAAAAATTTGGGACCTATTAAAAACAATACTCAAGCCATTGATTTATCTAAAGATTTTTTTGTATTTGTTGGTAGAAATAACAGTGGTAAAAGTTATGTAGCTCAATTATTATGGGCAATTTTTAATCAAGAGATAATTCATAAATTTGCACGTAATAATTTAGATATTATTGATAATCAATTTCTTGAAAATGTCAACTATGTAGAAGTGAATTCTGAAGTACTGGGACAAATTTTGGATAGATATAGCTTGTTTTTGCAAAAAGAAACGAAAAAAGAGATATTTAATACAGGTAATAAGTCAAAAATATTAAATAATGTTGAGATTAATTTTGATTATGAAATATCTGAATTAAAGGAGCAACCAGTTCAAGTAGTTGTCAAAATAGCACATGATGAAGAGGATACATTAGAGTATATAGAAGTTAAGAAAGAACAAGATCATTTAATATATAGATTTGAAGAAAAACAACTACCAGAAACTATTAAAGAAATAATTCCTAAAAAATATTTAGACCGAGATTTACTGGATGAAAAGAAATTTCTGCTAATTTCGACAATAATTAGAACAATGTTGAAACATCAGCATGAGACTTTTTTCTTACCTGCTAGTCGAATTTTCTTTCCTACATTCTATCGTTATATTTATGAGGTTGATAGAAAGCAACGTGAACAAGATATCAAAAAACTTGTAGATTTACTGGAAAATCGTCGAAAAAAAGGTAAAATTGAATTATCGGATGTTGAAGAATTAGATGTTTTTAAAAGAAAATATACAGAACCGATGAATCAGGTTTTTGAAAAACTTTTTTCTCTAAATATTGAAGAAAGTGTTGAAGAACATTATATCAATCTTGTTCAACAGTTACAAGAAATTATTGGAGGTGAAATATTACCTATTAGTCTGAAAGGAATTAGTATAATAGAATTATATTTTAAAATTAATTCAATTGATCAACCTTTACCGATGTATTTAGCTTCTTCATCTGTTAATCAATTAACACTTATTTATTTATATTTAAAATATTGGGCATCAGAAAAAGATAATTTTTTAATGATAGATGAACCAGAAGTTAATTTACATCCTGAAAATCAGATTAAACTCTTAAATATATTAATCCAGTTTATTCAAAGTCAAACAGGAAATAAAGTATTAATCACAACCCATAGTTCAATTTTAGCCAATGCTATTAATAACAATATATATTTGGATATTCTGAAAAATCAAGATGGTATTAATGTAGAACAAATTATTGAAGATAATCAATTAAAATATGTTGATTCATCTGTATCTATAGCAAAAGAAAAGGTAGGTGTTTATTTCTTCACAGGTGATAAAATTATTGACTATGAAAGCAGTGATTATGGAATCTATTTTAGAAACTTTAGAGAAGTTGAAAATAATTTAGATAAATCGCTTCGCATTCTGACTGATTATATCTACAGTCAAGAAGATGAGGTTGAAGATGAGTAAAAGTAATAGGAGTAAGTATTTTTTAAATAATCCCAACAATACAAATATTCCTTTACTCAGGGATGAATTACACAAAGCTTTATCTAAAGAAGAATTTATTGTTGAAATTCCTGTGACTGAAGATGAAATTATTGAAATTACTGAAAAAAATGCTAATGCAAAATTGAAAAAGGTATCTATTCAGAAATTAAACTATGTTGACGAGAAGTGTCAAGTAAAAAAAATTTGGAAAATTAACTTAGAAAAAGATATACCGGGTATCTCAACTAGCAGCAGAACTACGGAATGCGCTATTTTAGTTTTACAAAAGTATGAAAGTAGTTATAGGTTAAATATTATTTTAATTGAATTAAAATCTAGCATAGACAACAAAGAATTAGAGAAAATTGAAGAAAAGTTTAGTTCTGCAATGTCGAGAGTATGTATGTTACTTGTTCTCAATAATCACTTAAATCCAAAGCAAGGTTATAATGAAGAAGAAATATATGTAGATTTTAAAGGAATTTTATTTTATAAAATATTTTCTGAAAAAAGAAAGTCTGAAGGTGAGAATTATAGCCAACTGTATTCAATTTTACATACTTCTAACAAATCAGGAACATTAACTTGTCAGACAATTTTAAGAGAACAAGATAAAATCAAAGTTCAGTGTTTTTGTCATCAAGATAATGATTTAGAAACAGAAATCAGGAAAAATTTAAAAGATTTGTTATAATCAATTAAGCATTATCAAATAAATTTACTCATCTTTAATATCATCAGATTGTTCAGCTTTCACCTGTTTATAAGTAGCCACAGTCAGCCCTTCTTGCAAATGCACAGAAGAATACTTATTCAAACCAATACGCTGTGCAGTGTAAATTCCTGAATGTCCCGAAAATAAATAACTCACCACACAACCAATACCAATATATACACCCGATTCCAATCCAAAGAGTTCAATTCCCATTAATGTGGAAGCTATAGGTGTATTCGCTGCACCGGCAAACACACCGACAAATCCCATTCCTGCTAATAGTGGTGTCGGTAACGCCAAAAATAACGATAAAGCATTACCTAAAGTTGCACCAATAAAAAACAACGGTGTCACTTCTCCTCCTTTAAAACCTGCACCTAAAGTTAAAGCAGTGAGACTCAATTTGGCTGCAAAATCCCAAGGAGATAGGTGAGTTTGAAAAGCATCAACAATGGTGGGAATACCAAGTCCAATATATTTGGTTGTACCACTCAAACCAACAATTACGGCAATTATCGCACCGCCAATTAAAGGACGAAGAGGAGGATATGATATCTTAGTTTTAAATAAATGATTGATTTTATGTGTTACTTGAGCAAAAAGTCTTGCTACAATTCCAAAAATTATACCTGCTATAATGGCAGCTATTAGCCCCCAAATTGTCATTGTGGGAATGATTGGAGCCTGTTGATATCCTGTATGATGTAAACCCCATAACAAAGTTACTTGATTGCCAACAATTGCGGCAATTAAGGAAGGAAAAAGTGCATCATAATGAATTTTACCAATTGCTAAAACTTCCAAACCAAACACAGTTCCAGCTAGGGGAGTACCAAAAACTGAAGCAAATCCGCCGCTGATACCAGCAGTTAACAAAATTCGCCGACTCGCTCCTTGAAAGTGGAATATTTTAGTTAATTGATCTGCTAAAGAAGCACCCATTTGTAATGCTGTACCTTCGCGTCCGGCTGAACCACCAAATAAATGTGTCAGGTCTGTTCCTAGTAAAACTAGAGGAGCCATACGGAAGGGAATAATATCTTTTGGGTTATGGATTTCTTCGAGTAAAAGGTTATTTCCTGCTTCGATACTCCGACCAAATTTATGATAAATTAAACCACTTAAAAATCCACCAATTGGTAGCAAGGTGATAATCCATTTGTGAGATTCTCGCCAATCTGTTGCCCATTCTAGTGATGCTAAAAGAGCAGCAGAAGCTGTGCCAGCAAGAATACCAACCACAAAGGAAATTGGCAACCATTTGATTAAGTGAGGTAAGGCAGTAAATATCTCAAATTGACGCAGGTATTTCATATACAAGAAACCAGTGTTTTCTGTAAGTTTTGCATTTGAATTGGCTAAGTTGTAGGGATGATTCGTGAATGATTTAAAAATCTTTAACTTCACGGTTTTCTAGCAAGATTACAGGTATGGGACTTGCTTCTAATACTGCTTGGGATACTGAACCAATCAGCACTTGCTCCCAAGGTTGATGTCCGCGTTTTCCCATGACAATTGCAGTAACATGATACTCTTGGGCGATGCGAATAATTTCTTCAGGAACCGCGCCGGTAACGGTTAAAAACTCATATTTAATATCTGATAGCAGCTTTTTGGCTTGTTGCTGTAATTGTTTAATAGCTGGCTCGTTTGCGGTGTTAACTACGTGTAAAACGATCGCATCTCCATTACTCCGACGGGCTAAATCTGCTACCTTTGTCAAGACTTCCGTCGCTAAATCTGAGGTATCCACCGCTGCGAGTAACAGAGTATGGGTAGCAACTGTCACCTTTGTGGGATCTACTTCTCCCCTGGTTAATAATTTGGGTGCAAAAGCCATAGTTGCCCAAGCGCCTAAAGGTGCAGTAGTTATAATCGAAAGGGCAGCGATCGCTAAAATGATCTCTCCTCCCGCTATACCTTGAGCTAGGGGAATCGCCCCAATAGCCGCTTGTACTGTGGCTTTCGCGGAGTTTCCCGGTAGCAAAAACAGTCTTTCGCGCCAATTCCAATTACTACCCAAAGTCGAGAGATACCAGCCCACGGTGCGCCCGATAAATAAACCAATCGCCAGAATTAAAATACCCGGTAACAAAATCTTAGACAATACTTGCAGTTGAATGCTTGCACCCAACAAGACAAACAGGAAAATCTCTGCTACTACCCATAAGCTATCAAACCCGCCTCGCAATCTTCTAGCTAAGGGTGCATCTAACTCAATTAAGAAGAATCCTAAAGCCATTGTCGCTAAATAACCAGAAAAAAACGGTAACCCATGAGCGACAATTACCAGAAATAAAGCTAACCCAGCAGCGATAATAGTATCTTGAACTGCGTTCTGTGTCCAGTTTTGTTTGGTTAAGAGCGAAACCAGCAACCGCGCGGCTAAATAACCGAACAACAGCCCCAAGCCTATCTGCATGATAATTTGTAACGGCAGGAGTTGCAAAGCTGTTAAAGTCAATCCGCCGAAAAGAGTAATTTTCTCAACTCCTCCTTTACCCAAAAAACTCAGCAAGAGGCTGAAGACTAGCAATAGCAGCACATCAGATAAGGCGCTACCAGTTAAAATTGCGTCGGGAATACCTTTGGTGACACCCCAACCTAAACTTTTCAGTCTCAGCATTCCCGGAACAATCACAGCGGGAGATTCAGCGCCAATTACACAGCCTAACAGCAAGCCAGTGGGAAAGTCTAACTGAAAAATTACCATAGAAGCGAGGGAAATAGCGATCGCTTCTGTAGTCGCCGGCAAAAATCCCAAACGCAGCGCCACACTTCCCTGTTGAGCCAGTTTTTCTCTATCTAACCCCAATCCCGCCTTCATCAGAATAATCATCACCGCCAAAGTTCTTAATTCATCGGCAGCATTTAACACATCTGCGCTGATAACATTCCCTACTTGAGAACCAAGCAAAATCCCCACCAATATCATCCCAATTAAAGGTGGAGCGCCTAACCGACGGGCAATTTGTCCCACAAAGAAGCCCATCAATAAAATCCAAATTATACTCAGTAACATTCCTAACTCCTGAAAGTGCGATTTGTAGATAGATACTTTCTACAGGGGAGTTAGGTTTTAGCCATAGCCTACTCTCCCGCAGCAAGTCGGAAAAGTAGGAACTATCAGCCTTTCAAAAGGCGGTTTTGGCGAGTTCCATCGCCGTTGATATCTTTAATCTACACTACATCATTTTGTCTTTAGTTATCCAAATTTATATGCCTAATTCGTTCATATTTCCCAATTACCAGCGGGAAAACCGTACTCCAATAACAGGTTTTCATCACTGTACCGGAAAGTTGAACTCGATACAATCAAGAAGTGGCTAAAAAGATGCTGTTTTCCAAACAAAGTTAAACAAATTAACACAGCATAAGTAGGAGAGTTATCAATATGGGAAATCAACTAAAAACCGCTATGTTACTGGCTACTCTGAGTGGCTTATTAATTGCAATTAGTTATTGGGTAATTGGTGGTACGGGAGGCTTAATCATAGGCATTGGGTTAGCCGCAGTTACTAACCTGTTTTCTTGGTATCAATCTGATAAAATTGCCTTAGCAGTTTATCATGCCCAACCTGTTAGCGAAGCCCAAGCACCGGGACTTTATCGCATGGTAGAAAGACTGTCTGCACAGGCTAATATCCCCATGCCAGGAGTTTACATTGTTCCTGGACAAACTGCCAATGCTTTCGCCACAGGAAGAGATCCAGAACACGCTGCTGTAGCTGTCACTGAAGGGATTTTAAACATCCTCCCAGAGGAAGAATTAGAAGGTGTTATTGCTCACGAACTCACCCACATTATTAATCGTGATACCTTAACTCAAGCCGTTGCTGCAACTGTCGCTGGTGCGATTTCTTTCCTTGCACAAATGTTGAGTTATAGCCTTTGGTTTGGTGGCGGTTCGCGGGATAATGAAAGAGGCGGAAATCCTTTGGGAGTGCTGGCAACAGTCATGCTTGCACCCATAGCGGCGACAATTATTCAGTTGGCAATTTCCCGCACCAGAGAATTTTCTGCTGACGCTGGTGCTGCAAAATTAACAGGTAATCCCCGCGCTTTAGCTAAGGCTTTGCAACGGTTAGAAGCCACAGCCAAACAAATGCCTTTGAATGCTAATCCAGCTTTTGAACCATTATTAATTATTCATCCCATTTCTGGGCAGTTTTTGGGGAATCTTTTCTCTAGTCACCCAGCGACTGAAGCGCGTGTAGCAGCGTTACTTCAATTAGAAGGCCAACTTATTAGTCGTTGATAATCTGTCTTTGGTCATAAGTATCTTGGCAAATCCCCAATTAACTGATGACCAAATTATGATCATTATAGGTGCAATGTTCATCCGCAAGTAAACCTTACCAACAGGATGTGGCAACCATGACTACTAATAACATCGAATCTATAGAAATCGTAGAAATTAGTCTTCAAACCAGGGAAAACGCCAGGGAAAACGGACACACCGATGAAGTTAAGCAGGAAACTACAGCACTATTGGAAGCGATTAAAAAACGCGCCCAAGCTGAAGCTGAATCTGCTGGTACTCTCACCCGTGAAACCTATTTAAATGCTGTGCGTCAAGCACGGGAAGTAATTGAAAGAGACAAACTCATTGAACGCGATAGATTAGAATATTCTTGGGCGAGAATTCAAGAAGAATTGGAGAGAAATTGGTACTTAATGTCTAAAGATATCGCAGATTTTAGCGATCGCTGCCAAAATGCAGCCAAAGCCGCCTGGGAAGCCTTTAACGCCCCTCGTAATCAAGATTAAAGTGCGTGACGTGATCTAGGGATACAGCAATGCTGTATCCTTCAGTATTTTTAGGATTTCAAAACCAAACTTGTCCACCTAATTCTAAGTTTCTATCTCCGGTTTCTCCTCCCATTAGTGACATAAATAGGACTTACGCACTGTACAAATTGACCATCATGTGATTGAACAAAATTAGGTTGTTTCAGGCTTTGGAGGATGAAATTCAGATCAATAGCGATAGCTAAAAAATTGTCAAAAAACCAGGGTTAAATCCCTGAAATCCGTACCCCCTATTTGTTCCTTCCTGTCAATGCGTAAGTCCTAATAAAAATTAATTTCCCTTATGTCGATAATTCTAAACACAAATCTTTATTAGCATCTACTATTTCCACAAATTCATCATCTGTGAATTTTAATGATTTTGGTATTTGTAAACTTACTACATTCCTCAACCAACTTTCTCGCAGTTGGTCAGCCAGTAATTATCCCTCTGATCATGAAGCAGAGTTAGCCGGAGCGAAATCGATTCAAGCACTTCAGACAGAAATCGCAACGTTGCGGGGGGGGGAATTCAAGAATTATTGCATCAAAATTCACAGCGTTGACGTTAGCAAATATTAATTTAATTTAATTTAATTAAATGAGGAAAGTTTATTTATGAATGCAGAAATCTCCGCAGCTTGGGATAAAGTTGAAAGCATGATTAACGAGTTTATAGTTTTGCTACCGAACATTATCTTAGGGTTAATTGTCTTTATACTATTTTTGTTTATTGCTGGCAAAATTAAAGCAATGGTTAAGCAGGTAACTCGCAACCATCGCTACGCCGGAAATTTGGGATTAGTACTGGGAAGGTTAGCGAAGGGGGTAACAATTTTGATTGGGTTGTTTATTGCCCTTTCTATTGTGATTCCCTCATTTAAAGTTAGTGATTTGGTGCAACTTTTGGGAATTAGTGGTGTGGCAATTGGTTTTGCTTTCCGCGATATTCTGCAAAACTTCTTAGCTGGGATTTTAATTCTACTAACTGAACCGTTTCAAATTGATGACCAAATTGTGTTTAAAGGCTTTGAGGGAACTGTTGAAAATATCGAGACACGCGCCACAACAATCAGAACTTATGACGGTAGGCGGATTGTGATTCCTAACTCGGAATTATTTACCAATTCTGTCACCGTGAATACTGCCTTTGACAACCGCAGATTAGAGTATGATGTTGGCATTGGCTACGGCGACGATATTGACCTAGCCAAACAGTTAATGCTAGATGCAATGCATAGCGTCGATGAGGTTTTAAAAGATCCGGCTCCTGATGTACTAGCAATGGAACTAGCCGGAAGCACTGTCAATATTCGGGTGCGCTGGTGGGTTCATCCACCACGACGGGCAGATAATCTGATTTCGCGGGATAAAGTGATTACTGCTATTAAGAAAAAACTCGTTGCAAATGGCATTGATTTGCCTTTTCCCACACAACAAATTTTATTCCACAATCAGACAGAAGAGACAGATGGCGATCGCTCCCGTCAGCGTGAAGGTTGGCCATCTGGTAAAGGTGAAATACCAAAACCCCGCCGGATTAGCGATACTCTCAGGTTACTTGCTCAAAAAGATGATGGCAATAGTAAAGTAGATTCTGCAAAGGGCAATAATGAAACATGAACAATATCAAATTGGGCAAACTGTGGGATACGCTCCACTCAAGTTACTGGTTCATTCCATCAATTATGGCTATAATTACCACTGCGTTGGCATTCACAATGTTAAGGCTCGATCGCACAGATCAGGCGGTTCTTAGTTATTGGTGGAGCTACACTGGTGGAGCAGATGGAGCGCGATCGCTTTTAGGAGCAGTTGCAGGTTCAATGATTAGTGTTGCGGCTACTGCCTTTTCAATTACAATCGTGGCACTTCAGTTAGCTGCTTCCAATTTTGGACCACGTTTACTCCGTAATTTCATGCAGGACACTGGCAATCAAATTGTCCTTGGCACGTTTATCAGTACGTTTATCTACTGCTTGCTCATACTTCGCACTATTCATGGTAGTGGAGATGGATATAGTCAGTTTGTACCCCAGTTTTCGGTTACGTTCGGTATTTTACTCGCAATTATTAGCATCGGAGTCTTGATTTATTTTATTCATCATGCTTCTACAATAATTCAGGCTTCGCACATCATTGAGAACGTTAGTAATGACTTAGATAGAGCCATTGATCGCTTGTTTCCCAAAAAAATCGGACGTAGCATCCGATTCGGACAAGAAATTGCAGAAATACCTGACGATTTTGACTTGGTTGCAAGTCCTGTAATAGTTAATAAAAATGGTTACATACAAGCAATTAACGACGAAGAATTGATGAAAATTGCCCGAAAAAACAATCTTTTATTGCGCGTCGAGTCTCGTCCGGGAAAGTTTATTGTTAAGGAAAGTGATTTAGTTATGGTTTTTCCTGGTGAATTTGTTAATAAAACATTAGCCAAACAAATCAACGATTGCTTTATTTTGGGTAAAGAACGTAGCGAACAGCAAGATATCGAGTTTCCTATCGATCAGTTAGTAGAAATTGCCCTACGTGCGCTTTCTCCAGGGATTAATGACCCATTTACCGCAATTCGCTGTGTTGATAGACTAGGAGCAGGACTGTCCCGTTTAGCCCAAAAAGATTTTCCTTCACCCTACCGCTACGATGAAGATCATAAATTACGTGCGATCGCTTTTGGGGTAACATTTGAAGGATTGGTTGATAGTGCCTTAAATGGAATTCGCCAATATGCACGCTCTGATACATCAGTAACCATTCGTTTATTGGAAGCGATCAAAAATATTGCAACTTACACCAACAATCCCAAATACCAAGCAGTTTTACAGCGTCATGCAGAGATGATTTTGCGCGGTAGCCAAGAGGGTTTACCAGAAGAACTAGACCGCCAAGATGTACAAAAGGAATATGACAATGCAATTCAAGCTTTAAAAAATCAGACCTTAAACTCTTGAAACTGTCACCTATTAAGAGTCACCTACCTACAAGACTTTCTCAGCAAGTCCTAAGTATGAATTTGTAAATATAAAAACATATAATTTCCGAGAGAAAGACTGCCAAAGATTCGGTTTGGCAGATTGGCTGATTTTTCTGGGACTAAAACTACTAGAATTAGTATTGATGCTGGATAATGGGAAAGCTTTGACATTTACTAGCCAATCTAGCCCGGAAAAAAAGAACTAATTACTATGCGAACTCACTATTGCGGAGAACTCCGAAAAGAAGATATTGGAGAAACTGTTACTTTATACGGTTGGGTAGACCGTTACCGCGATCATGGAGGAGTGACATTTTTAGATTTGCGCGATCGCTCTGGGCTAGTCCAAATTGTCAGTGATCCACAACGTACTCCCGATTCTTACTCTGAGGCTAACACCTTACGCAATGAATATGTTGTCGCTATCACTGGCAGAGTTACCCAACGTCCCCCAGAATCCCTAAATCCCCGCATCCCCACCGGCGAAGTCGAAATCTACGCCGATAAAATTGAATTACTCAACACCATTCGCAAGCAACTACCTTTCCAAGTTGCTAGTGGTAACAACGATCCAGTCCGGGAAGAATTGCGGTTAAAATATCGTTATTTGGACTTGCGACGCGATCGCATGGCGCAAAATATGCAATTGCGTCACCAAGTCATCAAAGCTATGCGACGCTACTTGGAAGATTTAGAAGGTTTTATCGAAGTCGAAACCCCCATTCTCACCCGTTCCACCCCCGAAGGTGCAAGAGATTACATCCTACCCAGTCGCGTTAATCCCAATGAGTGGTTCGCTTTACCCCAATCACCGCAACTATTTAAACAATTATTGATGGTATCCGGTATGGATAGATACTATCAAATTGCGCGATGTTTCCGGGATGAAGATTTACGCGCCGATAGACAACCAGAATTTACACAATTAGACATGGAAATGAGTTTCATGTCTGAAAATGAAATTATTGAACTCAACGAAAAGTTAGTTTGTCATATTTTCAAAACCGTTAAAGGCATCGATTTACCCCATCCTTTCCCTCGTCTCACCTACGCTGACGCGATGAATAAGTATGGAAGCGATAAACCAGACACCCGCTACGGTTTGGAATTAGTTGATGTTTCTGATGTTTTAAAAGATTCTGGGTTTAAAGTTTTTCGAGAAGCTATTGCTAACGGCGGTATTGTCAAAATCCTCCCCATTCCTAACGGTAATGACGCAATTTCTAATGTTCGCATCAAACCAGGTGGCGACATCTTCAAAGAAGCAGCAGAAGCCGGTGCAAAAGGTTTAGCATATATCCGCGTTCGGGAAAATGGCGAAATTGACACTATCGGTGCAATTAAAGATAACCTCACACCCGAACAAAAGCAGGAAATCTTAACCCGTACAGGTGCAAAAGCCGGTCATTTGTTATTATTTGCAGCAGCTGATACCGCAACTGTAAACAAAACTTTAGACAGACTCCGCCAATTTGCAGCCAGGGAATTTAATTTAATTCCAGCAGATAAACTTAATTTACTCTGGATTACAGATTTTCCCATGTTTGAGTGGAATGCTGATGAAAAACGCCTGGAAGCATTACACCACCCCTTCACAGCACCTCATCCTGACGATTTGCACGACTTAAAAACCGCCCGCGCTCAAGCTTATGATTTGGTGTTTAATGGTTTTGAAATAGGTGGTGGAAGTCTGCGGATTTATCAACGCGAAATTCAAGAACAGGTGTTTGAAGCTATTGGTTTATCACCAGAAGAAGCACAAAGTAAATTTGGCTTTTTATTAGAAGCTTTTGAATATGGAACTCCTCCTCATGGCGGGATTGCTTACGGTGTAGATCGTTTGGTAATGTTGTTATCAGGAGAAGAATCAATTCGTGATGTCATTGCTTTTCCAAAAACACAACAAGCACGTTGTTTGTTAACAGATGCACCTTCAAGTGTAGATGCAAAACAATTAAAAGAACTGCACGTTGCTTCGACTTTCAAGCCTAAAGCCTAAGTAATATCGTGTTTGGTTAAAGACTTATCATTAAGGAACCGCGCGGAGAAGTGGAGACGCGGGGAAGTGGAGACGCGGAGACACGAGAACGCGGAGACACGGAGAGCTTTTTTGATAAGTAATTAGCCGATCATGATATTACAGCAGAATTCAGTAGAGACGTTCCGGTAGAACGTCTTGATATTTGATAGCGTAATACCATTTCTTTGTGAGCCTGCGCCAAATTTTTTGATCTTTTATTTCTTTCTTCGCGTCCTATCCCTTCGGGACGCTACGCGAACGCGCCTTCGCGGTTCGTTTCCTATCTAATTTGGCGCATCTTCATAGAGAATTGGTATAACGTGGCGTAAGCCATATTTTGATTTTCAGTTTGTACCTCCTGCAACTTCCAATCTGCTGTATATCAAGTCCGGCTAATTGCTGTTCAAACAAACTCCCCGCTTCCCTCCATCTCCGCGTCTCCCCATCTCCGCGTCTCCCCATCTCCGCGTCTCCCCATCTCCCCATCTCCACCTCTCCTTGTCTGGCTATAATTGCATTGATTTCAAAACTTCCACCAATTTCTCAATATGCTCTTTTTCATGTGTCGCCATTACAGATATTCTAATCCGACTTGTGGGGACTGTCGGAGGACGAATTGCAGGTGCAAAAATACCCGCTTCTCTTAACTGCTTTCCCGCATTTAACGCTGTCGCTGCATCAGATAATTGAAAACATAATATCGCTGATTCTGTAGGCAATAATTGTAAATTAGGTAAATGCTCTTTGATTAATTGTTTCAAATAATCAACATTCTGCCACAATTGCTGACGACGTTGGGGTTCTTGTTGTACTATTTTAATTGCTGCTAAAGCAGCTGCTGTGTCTGCTGGTGAAAGCGCAGTCGTGTAAATCCAACTAGGGGCGCGATTTCGCAAAAAGTCAATGAGGGCGTTACTTGCGGCTACATATCCCCCTAAACTACCCAAAGCTTTACTTAAAGTCCCAATTTGAATTAATTCTCTACCTGTACAGCCGAAATGTTCTACACAGCCAGCGCCTGTTTTTCCCATGACTCCAGTAGCGTGCGCCTCATCTAATAACAGCATACAATTAAATTCTTCAGCTAAATCTAGTAATTCAGGTAAGGGACATAAATCACCGTCCATGCTGAAGACGCTATCTGTAATTAGTAAGCAGCGTCGATAGTTGTGGCGTTGTTGCTGTAATTTTTCCAGCAGTACTGCAGTACTATTGTGCGGATATTCAACAATAGTAGCCCCGCTGAGAATTGCCCCGCTTTTTAAACTGGAATGATTATATTGATCAGATAAGATTAAATCTCGTTTACCGACTAAAGCTGTAATTGTACCTATATTAGCTAAATAACCAGAGCTAAATACTACTGCTTCTTCTGTTTGTTTAGTAGATGCTATCCCTTGTTCTAAATCTCTGTGTAATTCTCTATGTCCACTGAGTAATCGAGAACCTGTGCTACCAGTTCCAAATTCTTGAATCGCAGCAATAGCGGCTGTTTGTAAGCGTTCATCACCTGCCAGTCCTAAGTAGTCATTACTGGCAAAATTAATCACTTCTTGCCCAGATAAAAGCATAGTTGCACCAGGACGACCGTGAATTGCCTGTACTGAACGATACCAGTTAGCCTGATGTATAGTTGCCAGAGATTCCTCTATCCAAGCATAAGGATTATGATTCATTACTTAGAACTTAATACTCACAGGACTTACGTAAAATATCTCTCAAAGCCTCTTTCCTCCGTGAACTCTGTGCCTCTGTGGTTAGTTTTTCCGGGAGGTGTGCGTAAATCTTAACTCAGGACTCAATACTCTCCTACACTCCAGCTTCAGTATTGCTCAGATGTGCGATCGCTTGTTTAATCCAATCTTCCACATAGGCATCTTTGGGTAAACCGATATTTTCGCTGACTACGTGCAGAGCATGACTGACTTCATGGGCAGTATATCCCAAAGCAAAAAGAGTCATTTGCACTTCTTCTAAAATTCCTGGTGCAGGCCCACCTGTAGCCACGAAGAAGCCTGCTGATTTGCGCCACTCAATCAGTTTGCTTTTCAGTTCTAAACAAATGCGTTCAGCGGTTTTTTTGCCCACACCGGGAGCTTGAATTAACATTTGAGTGTTAGCCGCAATAATAGCTTGGACTAACTCTGGTAATTCTAAAGTATCCAACAGTGCGATCGCTAAAGCTGCACCAATACCAGTAACACTGAGCAAATGACGAAATAAATCCCGTTCTGAAGGGGAAGAAAAACCGTAGAGTAAGGGTACTTCTTCCCGAATCTGGTAATGGGTAAAAATTTGGACTATATCCCCAGTTGATGTCAATTGGTTAGCCAGACGTTGGGGAATATATAAATCATAACCCATGCCATTTACTTCTAACGTCAACATGACGCGATTAGAGCCAACCGTTTGCACACCAGCAACAATACCTTTGAGATAGCTAATCATTCTAGGAAACCAAAATATGTGAGTCCTTCCATAATCCCAGCAGCACAACGGTTTTGTGCGAGGTAACGGTAGTCCGCAGGATTCTGATTATGCCATTGGAGTAACTCTGGACGAGCATTTCCGACAATGATTCCCCGTTCCCTACCTACAGCGAATAAGGCAATATCATTACCCGAATCGCCACAAACAACAGTCTGCTCGGCTGCAAATTTCCACTTCTGACGGAGAAATTGCATTGCTTGACCTTTATCGCTGGTCAGGGGTAAAATGTCAAGGTCTATTCCGCTACTATAAATTAACTTTACATTTAATTTAGTTTTCTGCAACTCAGACTCAAGTTGTGGTAATATGCCTGACAATTCTGCCTTCAGGAAAAAGCTGACCTTGAAAGGTCGTTGTTCTGTATCTGGTTGTAGCACTAATTCTGGGAATTGCTCAGTGATAGATAAGATTTTTTGGCTATCCCACCCTTGAGACAAGATACTTGACCATTGTGGATCAGGATTGTTGCTACCATCTAAATAGATTTCTGTACCCACAGACAGAACGAGAGCATCTGGTGAAAAGAGATTTTTTTCCTGTTGGAGTTCTTGATATAGAGTTGGAGATCGCCCTGTAGAGTAAACTATCTTTGTCCCATGTTCTTCACGGTGTCTTTGCAAGCGATCGCTCAACTCCAATAATGCCTGATCATCGCCTACGAAGGTATGATCTAAATCGGTGACAAACAAAAAATTAGTCACAGCCAACTCCTTTTGTGAGGTTAATTAACAAAAAGTGTATGCTGTTTTTGCAACTTCTATATAGATATGATGGATGAGAAGTATTACAGCGCGTGATCCAGCTGAACTCGTCTATCTCACCCCAAGCGTCACCACCGATTTTTGAAAGACATCTGGTGGTAAATATTGTAGAAACGTTACATGGAGCGTCTCTACAAGGGTTTTGGGTCACACATATTTAAATTAGGTCGATGTCTAATAGACTAATCCGCCATTTCCGACAACCTTAGAGGCTGCATCTATTGGGTGTACGCAGACATCAGCCGCATTACAAGAAAAATTTACAAATATTAATTTTAATGTTACACTTCTTAACATAGAAGAAAAAAAGGATAAATCAATGCGTACAAATGCTGCTATTATTGATGACCAAGGCAAACTGAACAACTTTGCAATCGAGCCAAAAGTTTATGTAGACGAACAAGGCGAGCGCACTGGTTTCACCTCTTATGCAGAATTGCTCAATGGTCGTTTAGCAATGATTGGCTTTATCTCTCTCATCGCTTTAGAAGTACTGACCGGACATGGTGTTTTCGGTGTTTTGACAAATCTATAGGAATCTAGTTCGACAACTTACGCAACGCAGCCACACTCACTCATGAGAACAGCAGATATAGCTGATGGCTGACTGCTGTATTGAAAACTTACAAATATCTTTTTTGATGAAGATACCCCTTAGCCCACTTAAGTGGGCTAAGTCATTTTAGCCCTTGCGATTCTTGCTTTTTTACTCAGCACTGTTTTGGTAAGTTCAAAACAGATTCCTCTAGTTGCATTTAATAGGACAAATTTGCTTAACTGCTATACTCGCCTTAATGATCAATGTTGAATTTCTAAGTTAAGAATATAGTGTCCTAGTTGAACTTTTTCCGACCACAATTCATACTCCAACCGTAAAACCTCTGGTAAATTTTTTCCGATCAGATGTAAACTTCTAGTAAAATTACGTAGACGTATGGGTTTATTAGCTTGCAATGACTCCGTTGGTAACCAATAGCGACTAACGCCATAAACCCCCTGTTCCCAGAAATGTCGGTAACTAACCTGACCATTTCCTTGCATAGTCATAATTACTCGGTAAGGGGAAATCTCCAGCCACAAAATTCTGGGACTGTTAGGGGGAGAAGGGTTTTGATTGTTGTGGGTCAGAGTCTCTTCGGGATAAAGAGAACTTCCAACTTCACAACTAATTAAAGGTGGTGCAGTCAATAGTAGATGAAAGCGATCAGTATCTTTTTGATACAAAGTTCCAGCGGTTTCCACCACAGACCAGACTGGTAGGTCAGTGGAAATAATCGATAAGCACACGGGTTTGCGGTGATTGGTGAGCATGGGAGCAACAAGGGTGAGAAGCAATTGAATAAATTAAATTAACATTAGTACCACAGAACGGAACTAAGAGTCAGAAAAGCCGATTACACAAGCTTTTTACTAATTTTTAATCATGGCTTGACTTAAGTCATTATGTACTAGGGTATATACAAAACCAGTATTAGCCTACTGCTGTTTAAGCTAAAACCTGCTTAATATTAACTGAATCTACTGATTTATTAATCTAGACAAATTAGGAAACCAAAAATTCATCTCTGGAGGGAAAAAACAAAAATGGGAATTTTTATACAAGTAGGTAGTCTGAGAAGAATTTTCCCAAATTCCTCAGAATATATCCTCGAAGTAGAGAGATTGTTTTTAGATAACGAAAAGCGATAGGATACTAAAGATGAAGTCCCAAGTGACAAGTACATAAAAGTCACTAAAGATATTTTCAATCTATTTAAAAGCTAGTGTATCCTAATGTCGGTTGCTGTTATAACTTTAGAAACTCAAGAAAACAGTTCTCATAACTTGACTATTCAGCGACCCTCCTCTGGACTGTCTCTACAGGGTCGTATCCAAGTTCCTGGGGATAAATCTATTTCTCACCGGGCTTTGATGTTGGGTGCGATCGCTGAAGGTGAAACTGAGATTCAAGGACTGCTTTTAGGTGAAGACCCCCGCAGCACTGCTAGCTGTTTTCGATTGCTAGGTGCAGAAATTTCGGAGTTAAATACAGAATTTGTCAAAGTGAAAGGGATTGGATTGGGGAATTTTCAAGAACCTATTGATGTCTTGAATGCAGGTAACTCCGGTACAACCATCAGATTGATGTTAGGTCTGTTAGCTTCGCACCCAGGGCGCTTTTTTACGGTTACAGGTGACGACTCTTTGCGATCGCGTCCCATGTCCCGTGTTGTCAAACCTTTACAACAAATGGCCGCAGAAATCTGGGGACGCAAAGGTAACTCTTTAGCACCTTTAGCTATTCAAGGACAAGCCCTCAAACCTATTCACTATCATTCTCCCATCGCTTCAGCTCAAGTTAAATCCTGTATTCTACTGGCAGGTTTAAACACCGAAGGTAAAACTACTGTCACTGAACCCGCTTTATCACGAGATCACAGTGAGCGGATGTTCAGGGCTTTTGGGGCAGAATTAAGTATAGACTCAGAAACTAAGAGCGTGACTATCACTGGTGGTGCAAAATTGTTCGGTCAAAAAGTGATTGTTCCTGGTGATATCAGTTCAGCAGCTTTTTGGTTAGTCGCTGGATCTATTGTTCCCGGTTCTGATTTGGTTGTGGAAAATGTCGGTGTCAATCCTACCCGCACCGGAATTTTAGAAGCTTTAGCAATGATGGGAGCAGACATTCAACTGGAAAATCAACGCGAAGTAGCTGGGGAACCAGTCGCTGATTTACGGGTGCGTTCGAGTCAGTTGAAAAGCTGCACCATTGCTGGGGATATTATACCCAGATTAATTGATGAAATTCCCATTTTGGCAGTAGCTGCGGCCTTTGCTGAAGGGACAACTATTATTCGGGATGCAGCGGAATTGCGAGTTAAAGAAAGCGATCGCATTACCGTGATGGCACAACAGCTTCATCAAATGGGCGCTAAAATTACCGAATTACCAGATGGGATGGAAATTACTGGTGGTACGACTTTGGTGGGAACTCAGGTAGATAGCCATACAGATCATCGTATCGCTATGAGTTTAGCGATCGCTGCTCTCAATGCTACCGGAACCACAACCATTCACCGCGCCGAAGCTGCGGCTATTTCTTACCCCAATTTTACCCACACTTTAGCCGCAGTTTGTAGTTGAAAATTCAATATAGAGCCGCAAGCATAACTCTCTTCAATTTTTAATTTTCACTTTTTAAGTATTGAGGATGTTGACTTCCGGTTCTGAATCTGCTATAGTTAATCTTGATAAGGAAGAATTATTTAATAGTAAATTATTTGTCCTGCAAATAATAATTAATGCAAGACTTACGCAATTGTCACAATTTAGTTGGCGTGTGACAATACAAAGCTTATTATTAGGTTAAAAATTGCTCAAGTTGTCACCGGTAAAGGCAGAGGGCAGGAGGCAGGAGGCAGAAGGAATGTCTCCTCTGCCCACGACTGAAAGGAGTAAGGGTATGAAGCCCCTCCCAAATCGAAAATTTGGGAGCTTCCGATTGGGAGGGGTCACAATCCCTTTCCAATTGGTTCCTTCTGCCCTCTGCCCTCTGCCTCCTGCCTTCTTGAAGCACCTTACAAGGAAAAATATGCCAGTTGCGTAACAGCTGATGATGTTCAAAATCCCTCTAGTATTTTATACTGGAGGGATTTTGTTTCTAGCCGAGTTAATAGGTTTATAAATACCTTACAAAGTAATTGTGCAAATCTAGTGGAGTGATGAGACGTAGAAATCACAGCAAAATACAACCAAGCAAACTAGTCAAAATAGAGAAAACCTTAGAGAATAGATGAGGAACCAAAGCCAGAAAAGACAACAGGGCAAAGCCAGGTTATAAGTTAACATTATTGAAATCAAAAATAAGTAGTCGTGCAAAATAAATTGTACATTTAGGAGAGGGAACAGGGAACAGGGAACAGGGAACAGCGAACAGATAAGCACTATAGGGATTTTTATTTGTTCCGAAAATATTCAATTAATTTTGCTCAGGTACTTATTAGACCTCTTGCAGAATTACTTCCCACAGCACAACAACTTTCTGCATTTGATCACATAAAAGACTCTGGCATTGATTTTATCGAGAATCCGCAGGATATATCATGTCCCGAATAGCCACAGCCGTTGCGGGCGCTAGTAAAACACCGTTGCGATAATGACCAGTTGCTAAGAGGACATTGCTAAAACCAGGTAATTTATCAATTACTGGTGCGGGTCTACCTTCAGGACGGGGACGTAAACCCGACCAAGTGCGAAGAATTTTAGCTGTGGCTAAATCTGGACAAAATGCGATCGCTTGTGCCTTCACAAATTCTAGCAATTCTTTGTTGGGAGGAATCTCATCTCCATCATTAGGGAATTCCACCGTTGCACCCACCCAATAGTCACCACTACCCATAGGTACAAGATGGACATCATTACCAGTAATCACCGGTTGAAAATCAGGATTTCCTAAAACTCGCCCTAAACTGAGGTATAAGGCCTGCCCCAGCACTGGACGAATATTCACCTTTTGATTTAATTGTGCAGTTAGTGGTGTAGAACCCAAGCCAGCAGCAACTATAAACCAGTCAGCCGTAACTTGACCCTCAGAAGTTTCAATAGATTTAAGTTCTTCAATAACTGCCGGCAATAATTGAGATGATGGAGTGGGGCTACTTAGCACACTCACCCCAAATTTAAAATTGACCCCATTGCGTTGAGCCGCATCCACTAAAGCTAAAGTTAAAGCTGTGGGATTAAGTTGACGATCTTGAGGAGAATAAACAGCACCAATAATTTTGGGGTGATTGATTTGCGGACAGAATTTTTGGAGTTGTTCATTGTCCCAAACTGCTAATTGCCAACCTTGAGATTTACGAACTTCTCGTAATTGTTCCCATTCTGTCATCACTTCTACCCCACTTTCCAAAGGGTGTTCTGCATCTTCTGACAACAGCATGACAATTCCCTGACGGTTACAAGGGATTTTGCGACCTGTAACAGCTTCTAGTTCAGGAATCAAAGTTTCATAACGTTGGATACTAGATTGGCGCATTTGCCAAGCTTTACCCTTGATTTTGTGGCTAATTATGCCCATCAGTACACCAAGTGCAGCACTAGTAGAACCTTGTGCTGGTGGGTTTTTATCGAAAACCGTGATATTCAAACCCTTAATTTGGCTCAGTTCATAGGCGATTGTCGCCCCAACTACACCACAACCGATAATTACTACATTCATGACTTTTGTTAAGAGTGAGGGGTGAAGAGTCAGGAGTTTCTTCCTTAACCCTATCACCCCATCACCCCAGCATTTTGTGACTGAAGACGCGGTGAGGGGGAAGAAGAGGACGCGGTGACGCGGTGACGTGGTGACGCGGTGATGGGGAAGAAGAGGACGCGGTGACGCGGTGATGGGGAGACGCGGTGAGGGGGAGACGCGGTGATGGGGAAATGGGGGATTCCGATATAGTGGGGGCTTAAAAGATCCACCAATTGGAAGCTACCAAATCTTCCTTTGTGCTGGGAGACTCAGATCCTTGAACGCACCGTGTCCCCGTGTCCCCGTGTCCCCGTGTCCCCGTGTCTCCGCGTCCCCGCGTCCCCCTGTCTCCGCGTCCCCGTGTCCCCGTGTCTCCGCGTCCCCGCGTCCCCGTGTCTCCGCGTCCCCGTGTCTCCGCGTCCCCGCGTCCCCCTGTCTCTTTCTTTATTCCTTCGTGCTTTCTGGAATCAGTTGCAGGAACTTATCAAAATCTGCAACGGTTTCCTTGTAATTACTCAAAGCCAGACTAGTGTTACCGACAGTAGCAGCTTGGTCGATTTTCACCAAGTGAGTTAATAAATCCTTGGTGATTTGTCGTGCTTTTGCTTGGTCTTGAGGTAATAGGTTGGGGATGATGTAAGTCATATTTAACCTAGCTTCTGTGATTGGACCATGTATAAAATTACCTACATTGATCCATTCACCATCTTTAATCAAGCTTTTTAGTTCTTCTGAGCGATCGCGCACCACCTGAATATCTGGAACATATGCCTGAATTTTCACCACTTGCGCCGGTGTATAAGTGGGAGGTGCAGTTGCAACACTAGGTCCGCCACAACTGATCAGAAATGTTGCCAATAATACTAGAATCAATGAAAAAATAGAGCGTTGAGGCACCATAAATCCCAATAAATTTGCTATTTGTTTACCGATTTACAGTGTCATTTTAAATCGCCTTTGTTATTTATCGTTCTTGTTAGCAAAGGTTTTTGCAGAAAATTCCCTAACTACACCCTAAATTGTCAAATAGCCAGTCCAAAGAGAGAGTTTCAGGTGCTTTATCAACTTTCTTAAGTATGATTACTCATTGACAGTCTCCGGGCTAAAGCCACGGAGATTCTACATTCTACGTCAGAATTTGCTCTAGCAGGTTTTCACCAACTAGAGTAGAGACTCCAACATAAAATCTGAGGAAAAGATGATTGAGAGTTGCGAAATTTTCAAGGGATTGATAAGCTGAAACACTAATAATATCAGCCTTCTGGAGGTTTTTCTGTTTTCACATCCCCCATAGGCTGACCCCAGATTAGGAGTGTTTTGTCATGAATGCATCTGAACAGGCAACAAACCTTGAACTTGCCAGCAAGATTGCTACGGTAGTGAACTTATTCAAATTGGAGTTTCCTGATGCCAAATCTGATCTTAAACCTTGGCAGAATGACCCAGAAACAAGGGAATTAGTAGATCCAGATTCCATAGATATCGGGTTTCACTTTCCGGGAATCAGTAAATCTTGGCGTAGTCGCAGTATTTTGATTCAAATCCGTTTTTATCAAGATCCTATCAATCAATCCCAGCGAGCAATCGGTATTGAAGTATCGGGATTTGACCATCGTGGTCAAGTTTGGCAACTTTCAACAATAGAACAATGGAGTTTTGTTGGTGAGTCTGTGCCTTCTCCTCCCATTGGGGAAAAGCTCAAACACATTTGCCGACAAATATTAGAAATATTTAACCCACATCCTACACCTTAAAATGAGGACGCTGAAATTCATTGTGTAGCTTTAATTAAGTAAATTCATGTTAATCATAATCATATTCTGATTCATATATCTCAGTATCGACTGAAACCCCCATATCAGACAAATCTAAAGCATCATCTGAGAGACGGATGATTTCCCCAGAAAAAAATTGTGCCAGACTTTTAGCCGCATTTGTTACTTCGTCATGATCCCAATTTGTCGCCGGTGCTGGAGTCGGTGGCGGTGGCAAGGTCTGTACTGGGGCTGTGTCGATATCTACAGACTCAGTTCTTGCAGGTGTTGGTGCTACTGGAATTGGTTGTGGTACTGGTGGAGGAGGTTGAACTTGCTGGTTGTAGTTGGGTGTAGCTGGCTGTTGAACACGAGTAGAATCTTGTGGAGGAGGACTTTTTCTGGCTGAGGTAGAACTTGATGAAGTCGCTTTTTCTAGATTGACTTCGATTTCACGCTGAAAAGTCTTCTGGAAAGCTGTCTTCATCATCGGCAGATCAGATTTAAGTGTTTCATACCATGCTCCTCTGACAGCAACACGCGCTACATTACCGTTAAACTCTATTAGCTGGCACATTTGCCCCAGTAAAGCTTGTCTAGAAAGCATGGGAAAATTAGCACGCACCTGTTGCCAAACTTGAGTTAAGTCATACTGTGATCCGCCGACAACTTCCTCTAAGGGTGGTGTGGAAATCGTTACAGGTGGGGATGGAGTATGTACAGGTTCTGGAGGAGGTGAAGATACTGTGTTAGGTATGGAGTTGTGATTGGCGGGAGGATTGACAGGTGGTGGTGAATAATGGTTGGGTTGGGTATAACCTGGTGGTTGAGAAACTGGTGGGTAAGAAGTTGGAGCGATCGCAGGTGTATGCACTCGCTGAGGTACACTAGGCGCTGGCGGCTGAATATTGGCACTAGGTAATAATCCCAGTAATGTCACTTCTAACCACAAACGCGGCTGAGTGGTGTTTTTAAGTTGGATCTCTGCTGTTCGCAAATGTTGCTGTCCACGTAAAATTGTGCTGATTTCCAAGCTTTGGGCAAAGTTAACTAGTGCAGTCCAGGTTTGCTGAGTACAAGCAACTAAATCTTGACGCTTAGGAGCAGTTTTAGCAATTAGTAAATCTCGGTAAAAAGCGGCCAAATTTTGGAGAATTGTGAGGGGTTCTCTGCCTCGATCTAGGATTTGCCTGGTAGAGTCTAGCACGACTTCAGGATGATCTTGTGCGATCGCCTCTAACAAACCTAACAAATCTTTTTCACTAACTGAACCCACCAAATCCCAGACTTTATCTGGTGTGACTTCTCCCGCTAACAAAGCTAGTTGATCTAGTAGACTTTCTGCATCTCTTAATCCCCCTTGAGCAATTTGTCCTACTAAGGTCAGAGAATCATGAGCAATATTAATCTTTTCTATGGCGGCAATATGGGTTAAATGCTTTACCATCGCCTCTAACTGAATACGTCTAAAATCAAACCTTTGACAGCGGGAAATAATTGTGGGTAATACACGCTGCGGGTCTGTTGTCGCTAAAATAAAAACTACGTGTTTAGGTGGTTCTTCTAAAGTTTTAAGTAGCGCATTAAATGCTGCGGTACTTAACATATGACATTCATCAATTACATAAACCTTATACCGACACTGCATCGGGGCAAATTGCGCCTTTTCAATCAATTCGCGGATATTATCAACCCCTGTGTTACTAGCAGCATCGATTTCAATTACATCTGTGGCATAACCTTTAGTAATGCCTTGACAAATATCACATAAGCCACAGGGTTCGGGGGTGGGCTTGTCACCTTGAAGACAATTTAAAGATTTTGCTAAAATCCGGGCGCTAGAAGTTTTTCCTGTGCCTCTAGGACCTGTAAATAAATAGGCAGGGGCGATTTTGGACGAGCTAATGGCGTTGGTGAGGGTAGTAGCGATCGCCTCTTGTCCAACTAGTTCAGCAAAACTCTTTGGGCGATACTTATGGTGCAGGGGTTCGTAAGACATGGAGAGCAGTTTCAATGCCTTGGTTAGTTGATTGGTAGCACCCAGTCGAGTTTGGGGTCTAACTATTTTAACAACTCATGGCAATTTCTCCTTCAGAAAAATACTCTGCATATATTTACTGACGATTATGTAAATAATTTTTTGTATTTTATTCTCCATACCGTAAAATGGGAACCCCTTCCCTCTCCAATGAATAGCCGCTTGTCACTGACATCGCTAAAATTTTAAGCAGCGACATTCAATGGTGCAACAGATGCTCAAGCGGCTAGTTCAGTGGTTCAGAAAATTTTGGCAACGCTTGTTTGGTAGCAAACAAAATCCCATTCCCGTCCACAAGCATGGGGATAAAAAAGTAGCACCACCCCTAACAGATACAGATCTAGACTTTCTGTTTACAGAACTTTTAGCAGGAGTTCAGCAAGCTAGAGGCCAGACTTGGGCGCAAAACTGGTTAGATAAAATTAACCATCGTGTCAGTACTCAACGCTGGCTAGAGTGGCTACAACGCTTTGGTCAAAAATTATTAGCATCGCGTACACCCAATAATGAATTAGCGGCGCGGTTAGTACATTTAGGTGAATTAGGTATCGGTGAAATTGGTGATCTTGCCTATGATATTGGGATGCAATTGTTGACACGCAATCAAGGTGAACCAATTTGGGAATATGACGGGCCAGATGCTATTAGCCAAGTTGTCTCACCACCAGGAGAAATAGATCATGAGAATTTTCCAGAGGGAGAATACCAAACTGTCACCTTAGATGAATTGTTTGTCATGTTGCAGCAGGATCAAACTCTCCGCCAGCAAATTGCCCAACAATTAGAAATAGAAACAGATGATCCACAAGTTATTATCCAAATATTGATCAATCAATCTCAGGGAGAGGAGTAAACTCTTCTTGCCCGGAAAATTGAGCCAAATAGCAGAATTAGCTGAAAATTACTGAATACATTTTTGTATAGTTTTTCGCCATATCAATATGGTCTGAGCTTAATTACCTGAACTGTTAAGTAATTCATGATTTTTTTGACACAACGATGGCTACAATCTAGGAGAGAGAAAATCCAAGAATGTGGCAAATGCTCAGGTGGCTATTGCAGTGGCTTAACAAATTTTTGAAGTATCCCTTTGATGGTGGTTGGACTCATGATGCCAACGCTGCGAAGGGACAGAAGGTGGTAGACTCCCCACCGGAATTAACTAATGCCGATCTGGAACTTTTGTTTAACGAGTTGCTAGAAGGCGTGCATCAAGCCCGAGGGCAACAATGGGCGCTGAAGTATTTACAGCGGATGGAACCTCGAATTACTGTTGAGCGTTGGCTAGATTGGCTGCTGATATTTGGTGAAAAATTATTAGCTTCACCTGCACCAAATAGTCTGATAGCAACGCGAATGATGCAACTGGGTGAACTGAATATCGGTAATGTTGGCGAACTAGCTTATGAGATTGGTATTCAGTTATTGAGCCGTAATTACATCCAAGAGTATGAGGAAACTCCACAACCTGTGGAGTTGGAAAGCACAAACCCCATCGAAGCACCAGCAGATACTCCTGGTCAGCAATTGCTGCGCGATTTGGGTGAACAGTTATGGAATTATGATCAGGAAGAAGTTGTAAATATTAGCCCAGTATCTGCCAACTTGGAAGAAGTCTGGACACTGCTGAGTGGAGATGAACAGCCAAAAGATCCAGATGTGGTTTTCAGTTATGAGTATTCAGAACATGATACCCCGGTAAATCTTGAAAATTTAGAGCAAGTAGCAGCTTCCTACTTGACAGAAATTTGGGATGATTCTTTGGTGAATAAAGAACCGAAGGTGGCACAAACCCTCGATGAGTTGGTGGTGAGGTTGGAGCAAAGTACCAATCTAGTCCAGCAACTTGCTTCGGAACTAGCAATCCGCGATAGTCAAGCCATAATTGAGCGACCATCATTTCAACTAACCGTTACTAATCAGGCTCAAGCCTGGTTTTTCCAAGGGTTACAGCAAGCTAAATCTGGGGATTTGTTGGGAGCGCTGGCTTTTTATAATCAAGCTACTAAATTGCAACCAGAAGCTTGCGAGTATTGGTTTAATCAGGGCTTGACATTGTTTCATTTACAACGTTTTGAGGAAGCGATCGCAGCTTATGACCAAGCTATTTACTTAAAACCTGATTTCTACAAGGCTTGGTACAATCGGGGCGGGATTTTGGGGGAGTTTGGCGATTATGACCAAGCTATTATTTCTTTTGATAAAGCTATAGAATTTAAACCCGATTATCAAGCAGCTTGGTCTAGTCGTGGTTTAGCTCTGCTGAAGTTAGGATTAATTTGGGAAGCAATTTCTAGTTATGACCAAGCCCTGAATTTACAACCCCGAGACCAGGAAACCTGGTATTACCGAGGAGTAGCCCTAGCTGTAGGTGAGCAATATGAAGAGGCGATCGCATCCTATGACCGAGCTTTAGATATCCAACCTGACTACCAGGAAGTTTGGATTGACCGGGGGGTCGTATTATTTAACTTGAATTGTTGGTTAGAAGCAATTGAATCCTGGGATCAAGCTCTCTTAATTCAACCTGATTTCTACTTAGCTTGGTACAACCGAGGTATAGCACTGGAAAATTTAGGAAGACGTGAAGAAGCGATTACTTCCTATAAACAAGCTATCAGCATCAAAGCGGATTTTCACTTGGCCTGGTATAACCAAGCCGTAGCCTTATTCTATTTAAACCGATTTCCTGAAGCGATCGCTTGTTATGATCACGCTTTAGAAATCAAACTGGACTACTGGGAAGCTTGGTTAGGACGCAGTGGAGCCGTTGGTAATTTAGTTAATGACAAATTATCCCTAATTTTACCCAGTAGTATCGCTACAGCCAATCCCGCTCTCAATCAGCGCGGTTATGAAGGCAAATTAGCTACCTATGAAGAAGGTTTAAAATATCTCCGTCCAGATACTCACCCGGAAGGTTGGGGCAGATTGCATATAGCCATGGGTAATACACACTACGAACACGGTAAAAAACAATCCGCACCCCGCTATTTTTGGCAAAAAGCAGTATCTGAATACCAACAAGCACTATTAACTCTCACAGCTGAAGATTTTTCGGAATTGCATCTTGATGTTTTACAATCTCTCACCAAGGTGCTTGTTGGTTTGGGACAAACGGTATTGGCACAGGAATTACAACAACGGGGACTCAACTTATTACAACAATTACTCAATCAAACAACCCGTCCTGAACACAATAAAAAACAACTAGCTCTGAAATTTGCAGGTTTGAGACAATTGGGTGTGGATTTAGCCGTTAATGTCGGTGATTTAGTTGAAGCTTGGGAAATTGCTGAACAGGTCAAAAATAACTGTTTAACATTACTACTTTCTGGTGGAAGTGAAGAAGTTTATTCCCCCAACTACGGCACGATTCAACGCCTACTTAATTCCTCAACAGCAATACTTTATTGGCATCTTAGCCCTATTGCTTTACACACTTTCATTATTAAAGATGAAGCCCCATCACCCATTTTACTATTAACGCCCATCCAAGATATAGAAGCAATACCCGAAGCCGTACAACGCTTAGTTGAATTTGAAAATTGGCTGGAAGATTGGCAGCAAATATATCAAGAATATCGCCAAATTGACAATATCGAAAATCAACCTAACCATTCCTGGCAATTGGCAATGGAACAAAGGTTGTTACATCTGGAAAAGATCCTGAATATTTCCACAATTATTCAAGAACTAGAAGGTATTAACCAACTAATCATAGTTCCCCATCGTGATTTAAATCGATTACCTATTCATTCACTTTTCCCGCTTTCCCAGCCAGATTCACAGGTGAATTACACCATTAATTATCTTCCCAGTATCAAAATAGGACTTTCTTTAAAACCAGAGTTATTATCAAATTGGCAACAGCAAAAATTCCTCAGTGTTGAAAATCCAGAAAGCCTCAATAATAATGAGAGTAAATCTGCTGAATTTACATCGGCAATTGTTAGACAGATGTTTGATTATGCCCAACATATTCAGGGTACACAAGTTACTAAAGATAATCTAGAAAATGCTTTACTGGCAGATTACAACATCTGTCATTTTACTAGTCATGCTATTAACAATTTACATGAACCTCAAAAATCTGCTTTGGTATTAGCAGGTGAAGAAAAGATCACTTTAGAACAAATTTGCCAGCATAATTTTCAAAATTACCGTCTTTTTACGCTGATAAATTCTGAAAATGTCAGCAATAACAGTCAGAATATCAGCAGTGAATATGTGGGTTTAGCAACTGGGTTATTAAATGCAGGTGTCCCCTATGTAGTGAGTACAATTTGGACTATAGAATCATCTGCCACTGCTTTAGTCAGCATAGAGTTCTATCGCAGATTGATTTTCCATACTTCACCCGTTATCGCTTTAGCTGAAGCTACAACTTGGCTAAAAGAAATAACTGCGGCAGAACTGATCATATGGTATGAAGAATTACTGAATAATTTGCATCCCAATGAACTGCAATTTAGGAAATATCTATCTACACAAATTGACAAAAATAGTAAACTAGCATCTCATCAACGCCCTTACCATCATCCTTATTATTGGGCAGCATTTATCATTACAGGATGCGATTGAATATTGGCGAATTAAGTTGACAACAATCACAAAGTCACCCTTATTCATAAACAACATGAAAAGTAAGTTAGTATTGCAAAATAACCCCTTTGGGGAAATATTTCTTTCTGGGCTTCTCACCATAGGATTTACAGTTGCTGGACTAGCCATTACTTATTCAACTTTACCCAAAAATTATGTATTCTCTTGCAACAGAATTGCTGCAAGCAAGCCTAGTTGTGATTTTAGAGAAAAAGAATTATGGCTAGGAATAAAACAAGATAATTTTTTCCAAGAAATAGATGCAGCAATTGTAGCTACTCTATCTGGAGAAGATAATAGTAAAACATTGTATTTGGTGAAGTTGAAAACGGTTTATGATAATTTTACGCTTGTTACCTATGAATCAGAAGATCAAGCCCAGAGTATTGCATCTCAAATTAACCAGTTTATTGTCGGTAAAAACAGCAATAGTTTGCAACTTGAATTTTCTTCAGAACTAAAAATAGGAAAATTATTACTGGGATTATTATTTCTCGTTATCGGCTTGGGATTTTTGATCGGGATAATTTTCATTCCCTATTACAGAAAGATAACTTTTGATCAAACTACGCATAAAATCATTATTCAGCAAAGAGGTTTGTTAAAAAATAAGTTTGCTGAACACAAGTTGAGTGAAGCTATGGAGGTAATCAAGGAAGAAAAAATAGATAAAAGTGATGATAGTACAATTACATATATCTTGTTGATGTCTGGAGGTAAAAGGATATCTTTATATTTATATTGTGGTAAAGATTGGAAAAATGAAGTGGAGATGGTGGAAAGTGTAGCTGCTTTTCTAAATCTTAAAATTACACATCAGCAAATTAAGGTGTAATTACAATACTGTTCGGTTAACAATTTTTGTAGCGACTGTCTTGAATGTCAAGCGATCGCACTTGTTGACGCAACAGGGGAACGCTGCGCTAGATTGGGCGGTGGTAGGCACGGGCAAAAAGATTCTGAGTTAGTAATCTAGATAGTTGTAGCCCGCCCTACCACTCCACTGCGTCGCCCAATCTTCCCCAGTTGCTAAATCACTCGTGGGGTAATGTTCAGGAGAAATTTGTTTTAGAGTGTAAATAGGGCTTGCTGAAAAAATGCAAAACCCAGATAAATCAAAGCTTTGAGGCTGATAAACAAGAAAATAGGTGCAAGGTTTTTGAAGGGTTTATCATCAAAAGTGTGCATTTTTGGTCTGAGAAATCAGAAAACTTGGGGATGACAGATAGCTGAAACTGTTAAGAGTTCCCTGTTAAGAGTTCCCTGTTAAGAGTTCCCTGCCTTCACGAAAAGACTTTCTCAGCAAACCCTAAATAGGCACTATTAAAAAGCATGAAAAAACAATCTAGGAAATGTAAAAAACAAACCTAGTTTTTGATCACAACAAATTAAATTATGTGAATTTAATTGTTTGAAATTGGTTGTAAATTATCTTGAAGACCCCAAGGAAGATGATCACGCACCATCGCATTTAAGATGATTAACATTTTATGAACACAAGCAGTAATTGCTAATTTTTTGGGTTTACCACGTTCAACCAGGCGCTCATAAAAAGTTTTGATAACAGGATTATGACGCATGGCAACAACAGCACCCATATATAGTTGCGGGTTCATAGCTTCACCGAAATGTGCCAAAATCTGGGCATCAATTGCGTCGGTTTTTGCTAATTTACCTGTGGCTTTAGCAAAATCTCTTCCTTGACGAGGATTGATTAATGCTATTGGTAAAAGTGCCGCAAGTAAAAAGAATTACTAGCTCTGTTTCTAGTCCCCCTGTTGCTTCTAGTACAATTAAGTTTAAATTGTATGATTGAAGTTCCTTAACTAGATTAGCGATTTCTGTTTCAGAATTAGCAACTTTAAATGCTTTACCTATTGGACGGATATAAACATCTAGTGTTGCTTTACTTACGTCAACGCCTACCCAATGAGAGATATTTTTCATTTTTTAACTCTCAACTTTTAACTAATTTATTTTTACTATTTTTCATCCCCTTGATTTCACTCATCCTTGCACGATACGGGTGATATTATCTATGTCTAAATTCATAGTTTTTACCCCAGGCGACTGTTCGAGTTCTGTCATGGAGATTGTTGTGGTGACCCTTGCTATAAAGCGGTCTTTTAAAACCAAGGTTGGGACGGTCTACCACTTCCTCTAACATACCTCTAAGATACAAGGTTGGGTTAAGCGACAGCGCAACCCGACGCATTTTTTCGGTTTCATACTATTGCTTCGCAAGGCTGACACGAACAGCCTAACCTACGAATCAAGAGTTTTTTCGATTTGGACAAGTATTGTTCTAAACTATTTATTATTCTGCTTGATTATATAGCAGTCAGATTTAATTTATGTAGGGGTTTAGCAGTGCTAAATCCCTACCCATAAAGGCTTTTCCTGTACGAAATTTCTATGGCTACGCTATCAAAAATCAAATATAGTAGTCCTATATTTCGCTGAACTAATCCCATTCTGATTCTATCTTTTATAACTGCCTAATACCCCTTTCCAAACCCTCACATACACCTGCCAGAAAATCTAAATCCAAAGTCGCAATAGTGTCACTCGGTTTGTGATAATGAGGATTTCGCATAAAAGCAGTATCAGTTACCATCATCGCTGGATAATCTTGATCCCAAAAAGGTGCATGATCACTAAGTCGAGTTTGGGGAACCATTAAACCCCGATTTGGTGCAAGTAGCCACTGACTAGACACACTAGATTGGCGAATATTTCTACTTAGGCTAAGTAAATCACCAAAAGTCCGCCAATTGCCAATTAAAGCAATAAAATCACCAGAATTTGGATAAAAAAGTTCTAGAGGAAATGGGTATTTTTGAGAACCCGGACTAAAGTCCCGATAGCCCAACATTTCCAAAGATATCATCAGGCGTATACGTTGCTTTTGTTCGCGCAATAAAGCTGCATAATCAGCACTACCGAGTAAGCCATATTCTTCCATATCAAAAGCAACCAGTCGCAAAGGATATCTGATTGGTTTTTGGGCAAAACTTCTGGCAAATTCTAATAAAACTGCAACACCTGTAGCATTATCATCAGCTGCCACTGTACCAGGTACACCATCATAGTGAGCGCCAATTAAAATAGGAGGTAAATCTGTCTTTTGCTTTTCTGCGGCAGCAGGTAAATTTAAAATCAAGTTTTTACAGCTTTTACTTCCTACTTGGAAGGTGTGGATTTCCACACTTCCCCATTGTCCAAATTGTTGGCGAATGTATTCTTGAACAAAGAAATGTCCCGCAGTCGCCATATAAGGATCGCGTTCTCTGGCTATCTGCTGAAGGTGATTTTGTAACCGCTGTTTTAAATTCAAAGTAGTGATTGGTGATTAGTAAAATTCTGACCTGTTAAGAGTTCCCTGTTCCCTCTCTTCAAATGCTATCCTAGTGCAAGCAAGTAACGCCTCAAGCTAAAAATTTTCTAATTCTTGATTGAATGATGATAATTATGCCATTGGGCGGTTTTCATCATTTAGCACCAAGCTAGAGGTAGTCCAGCCATATAATAATTAGTTTATAAGACACGCTGAGGAGAAAAGTAACGCATGGGCAAGGTAGTCGGCATCGACTTGGGTACAACCAACTCAGTAGTCGCCGTTATGGAGGGTGGCAAGCCGGTGGTGATTGCCAATGCAGAAGGAATGCGAACAACCCCCTCCGTCGTCGGTTTTAGTAAGGAAGGTGAAAGGGTAGTTGGGCAAATGGCCAGACGGCAAACTGTCCTCAATCCTCAAAATACATTTTTTGCTGTGAAACGCTTTATTGGGAGGAGATACGGTGAATTAAACCCAGATTCTAAGCGTGTACCCTACACCATCCGCAAAGATGAAATGGGCAGTATTAAAGTTGCTTGTCCGCGTCTGAATAAGGAATTTGCCCCAGAAGAAATTTCAGCCATGATCCTCAGGAAATTGGCAGATGACGCTAGTCGCTATTTGGGGGAACCTGTCACCGGGGCTGTAATTACCGTTCCTGCTTATTTTAATGATTCCCAGCGGCAAGCAACCCGTGATGCGGGCAGAATTGCTGGTTTAGAAGTACTGCGAATTCTTAATGAACCAACTGCGGCCTCTTTGGCTTACGGATTAGATCGGGGTGACACAGAAACTATCTTAGTCTTTGACTTGGGTGGTGGTACTTTTGATGTATCGATTCTAGAAGTAGGCGACGGCATATTTGAAGTTAAATCCACTAGTGGAGATACCCAGCTAGGTGGTAATGATTTTGACAAAAAAATAGTTGATTGGTTAGCAGACCAATTTTTAGAAGCAGAAGGTTTAGACTTAAGACGCGATCGCCAAGCCTTGCAACGGTTGATGGAAGCAGCAGAAAAAGCGAAAATAGAACTTTCTGCCGTCAGTGTCACTGATATTAACTTACCCTTTATTACCGCCACAGAGGACGGTCCGAAGCATTTAGAAACTCGGATGACGCGATCGCAATTTGAAGGCTTGTGCGGTGACTTAATCAGTCGAGTGCGAACCCCTGTAAAAAGGGCGCTGAAAGATGCCGGACTCTCCCCTGTAGATATTGAAGAAGTTGTACTAGTAGGTGGTTCCACAAGGATACCAATGGTGAAACAGCTAGTACGTGACTTAATTGGGACTGAACCCAACGAAAACGTTAACCCTGATGAAGTGGTGGCAGTGGGTGCAGCTATTCAAGCCGGGATTCTCGCAGGTGAACTCAAGGATGTACTGCTTTTAGATGTCACGCCTCTATCTATGGGATTAGAAACCATCGGTGGTGTGATGAAAAAACTCATTCCCCGCAACACAACAATACCAGTACGGCGCTCTGACATTTTTTCTACTTCTGAAAATAACCAAAACAGCGTCGAAATCCACGTTGTCCAGGGTGAGCGGGAAATGGCAGCAAATAACAAGTCTTTAGGACGGTTTAAGCTCTATGGTATTCCGCCAGCGCCAAGAGGTATACCCCAAGTTCAAGTATCATTTGATATTGATGCTAACGGTATTTTACAGGTGACAGCCTTAGATCGCACCACTGGACGCGAACAGAGTATTACCATCCAAGGGGCTTCTACCTTGAGTGAGTCAGAAGTGAATCGCATGATTCAAGATGCTCAAAAATACTCCGAAGTTGACCGAGAACGCAAAGAAAGAGTAGAAAAACGCACTCGTTCCGAAGCCTTGATTTTACAAGCCGAACGGCAACTGCGGGAAGTAGCCTTAGAAATGGGAATGCAATTTGCCCGTAACCGTCGTCAACGCATTGATAATATTTCTCGTGAACTGCGGGAAAGTTTAAAAGAAAATGACGATCGCGGAATTGACCAAGCTTACGCAGACCTGCAAGATGCTCTATATGAGCTAAACCGAGAAGTCCGTCAGTATTATGCTGAGGATGAAGACGAAGACTTATTTGGTGCAATTCGTGAGATATTCACGGGTGACAAAGAACGAGAACGGGATTCCTCTAGAGACACCTATCGGGAACGGGATGCTTATAACCGGGACTATGGTAGGGATAATGGCAGAGACTATGGTAGGGATAGGGACAATCGTTCTTCCCCCTATGATAGCCGTCCAGCACCGAAGAAGCGTCCCAGCTACCAGGATAACTGGGATGATGACGATGATTGGCTGTAAAGCAATTTTAGATTGTGGATTTTAGATTTTAGATTGGGGATTAACTTGATTAAATCTAAAATCTAAGTTCAAATATTTGCTCCCGTCAGTGATAAGTAGAAGCACAACTGACAACTGACAACTAAACACTGACTAGTGACATCTAAATTTAAATAAAAAACTATGCAAAATTTGCAGAATTTTCGAGATTATTACGAGATTTTGGGAGTAGATAAAGATGCCTCTAGCGAAGAAATTAAAAAGGTTTATCGTAGATTAGCAAGGCAATATCACCCTGATCTTAATCCCGGTAACAAGGAAGCAGAAGAAAAATTTAAGACCGTCGGTGAGGCTTATGAAATCCTTTCCGACCCCAGTAGGCGATCGCAATATGACCAGTTTAGCCGCTACTGGAAACAAAAAGGCTTTGCTGGTGCTAAACAAACACCAAAACCAAAAGGTTGGGGAGATCGTTCTAACAGCCGCAGCAGTAATCAGGAAGTAGACCCCAGTGAATTTTCCGATTTTGAAAGTTTTATTAATCAAGTCATAGGTGTCAGCAGTCGCCAAGATAGCAGAAATAGCGGAGGTTCTAGCACCTCTAGCACCCCTAGCGACCCATTTCGCACTCCCAGAACTAAAGTTGCTTATACAGTCAACACACCACCTCGCACTACTCGTAGAGATATAGAAGCCCGCTTGACTTTACCCCTAGAAAAAGCTTATCAAGGTGGTAATGAACGTATTCGCTTAGAAGATGGGCGATCGCTCGAAGTAACTATGCCCCCATCTATGGTGACAGGTCAAACCATCCGTCTGCGAAATCAAGGTATTGGTGGCGGCGACTTATACTTAAAAATTACCGTCGATCCTCATCCATTATTTAAACTAGAAGGCACAAATATCTTCTGTCAAGTTCCTGTAACTCCTAGTGAAGCAGTTTTAGGAGGACAAGTAGAAGCACCAACCCTTGACGGTCCAGTGAAAATGACCATTCCTCCTGCGGTGAGGTCTGGACAAAGATTTCGTCTCGCTAATAAAGGCTATCCAGGGGAAAACGGAAAACGTGGAGATCAATTAGTTGAAGTGCAAATAGTCACTCCCAAAAATCTCACTTCTGAAGAACGAGAACTTTATGAAAAATTGCGGGAAATTGAAACCTTTAAACCCCGTGCTGATTTAATTTAACAGCAAAGTCTAAATCAGGATTTCCAGGATTTAAGGATGAACAGGATTAAAATGATATTTCAACTCCCAATTATCTTGATCTTGGAGTATCCATTTAAAATGTTGCACTCTATTTGATTTTCTCTCTAAAAGCTAGTGCTGCCTCTAAAGGATATTCTGAAATTACAGATTCTGCCAAAATTGCTAAATCTAAATCTGGTAATAATTCACTTCTTGCTATCACTTCATAATTTTCACCACGTAAATGATAAACCGTAAATTGATTATTGATGAAAAACCACACCCCTTTGACACCTAATCTTTTATAAACTTCTAACTTATTAATTCCTCCACTACTAACAACAATTTCAATTGCTAAATCCGGAAATTCTTTTTCTGTCCCTATACAATAAGACTCATCAGGTTCTAATCCTCCTTTTTTTGCTTGCTTTCGGAAAGTTGTAGAACCAAGGGGAAAATAAGGAATGCGTTTTTCATCAAAGTATATTTCTAATAAATGACCAACGCGGTTTTTATCTTTTTCATGACGACGACTAGGAGACATTAATTCTATTACTTCATCTAAATATGTAACTCTATATTCTAAACTGTCACCTAAATCATCAAGTAATGCTTCATAACTTTCCCAGCTAACACCAGTGATAATTTGTCGTTCTTCTGGATCTTGCGCTTGCAACAGTTCTGATAATTCTTGAAGTAATAGCATAGAAGTTATCAACACCATATTACTAATTTCAATATACTTGATATAAATAGGACTTACGCAAGTGTCACACCAAACATCTATTTTATGGTGCGTCAGATATCAAGTATCTGTTTATTTGCAGCATATGTCAGGTCTGACGCACCCTACCAATATGCCAGTTGCGTAAGTCCTGATAAAGTTGATTTTTTACAGAATATTAAAAAACCTTATACCAAATTAATATGAAGCTGCATAGAATAATTGTAGCTTGCTTCCCGAAGGGTACGCGGATGGCACGCAGATAAACGCGGATAAAGACAGATAAATCAATGGATTTCAGAATTATGTGCAACCTCACATAAAATTAGTATTACCTTTCTTCTTTCCTTCTTCCTTCTTCCTTCGCGACCTATCCCTGCGGGACACTTCGTGAACGCGTCTTCGCGGTTCATTTAATCCATATTCTTCCAATAGCAAGGAAGTCTCAAAAAACCCCCCTCTCTCCGCCTCTACGCGAGACAAAAATCCGAAAACCCAATGTATCATGGTGAAGGCAACGATAATCACCACTTAAGCATTCGTGCAGCCTCTCCATGCCGTTTAACTTCACCTTTGCCCCCAGCCAAAACCAAACCTTTGAACTGCGTTGTGATTATGGTACACGCCGCTTAGATACCCATGAATTAGGTAATCTGATTCAACAGTGTGAAAAAAATTACTACAGCCAAGACATAGATGATATCAACCAATTACAAGAAATTGGACGCAAACTGTACTCTTGGTTAGATGGTAAAGAAGGATGGTTACGACGGGCATTAGTTGAAAATACTGATAGAAGAATATATTTAGATTTAATTAAAACTAGCGAAGCACAAAGCTTAAGCCCAGAAACCCAAAAAATCGCCTTGGGTTTAGCCCATTTACCGTGGGAATTATTAAGGGATTTTCTCTGTAGCTAATGGCGCAACTCTTAACGGGTGTCCACCAAGATACCCCTCTTTTGTCACTTTTCGGGAGGACAATCTCTGAAAGCCTTATCAACCAATGAATTCAACCTATCCTATTAGAAAAAAATGGGTGTTGTATTTGTTATTAGAAAGAAATTGTGCAATCGCTTGGTAGATAAAAGCTCTAGAATTCAGAAATGGCAAATGTTTTCGGAGAGTGACAGAACAGGGTTATTTACTCATTGAGATAAATCACATTCAAAACGTACAAAACTGGTATTCTAGTACCAGAAGAATTTCAGGTAAATTATGATATTTAGGGGGAATGTCTTGAAACTGATAAAATGCAGAAACTTACCGACAAAGTTCTTGTTAATCCTGACAATATTTTTTACCGTATTTTATCTAATTATAGGATGCCAACCTCAGTCAAATAACCGAGTTTATCACATTGGCTTAGGACCATGGATTGGTTTTGGACCACTCTATCTTGCTCAGGAAAAAGGGTTTTTCAAAGATGCTGGCATTCAAACAGAATTAACCGTAATTACGGGTCTCGCTGAACGTAATAGCGCACTCAAGTCAGGGAAGATAGATGCCCTAGCTGCACCTGTTGACTATTTTGTCTCGGCTGCTGGCAATCGACTAGACACAGAAATTGTTATGGCGATAGATGAATCTGTAGGTGGCGATGGAATTGTTGCTAAGAAGTCTATCAAGAGTTTCCAGGATCTAAGCGGTAAAAAGGTTGCCTTTCAACGCGGTTTGCCCAGTGAGTTTTTCGTGCGGGCTTTACTTCAGAAAAATGGAATGAGCCTGACCGACTTAAAGGAGATTGATATGGAAACTGCCCTAGCTGGTGCTGCATTTATTAAGGGTGATGTGGATGCAGCCGTTGTTTGGGAACCTTGGCTAACTAGAGCTACAGAGAAAGGAAAAGGGTATGTTCTCGCCTCTACAAAGGAACATCCCAATCTTATTGTGGATTGTCTGGCATTTAATCAGAAGGTTGTTGATCAGTCTCCCGAAGATGTTCAGAAAATTGTAAATGCGGTACTGAAAGCCATTGCTTATTGGGAGAAAAATCCACAAGAGGCAAACAAGATTATGGCTCCATTCTTCCAAGTAGATGCCGCTAAGTATGCAACAATTCTGAGTGGTGCAAAATTTAATAATCTTGCCCGTAATCGTCAATACTTTGGTACAAATGAAAATCCAGGACCAATCTTTGCTGTTGCTAAACAGGCTTCAGATATTTGGCTGAAGGCTGGTGTGATCGAAGATGCAGTAAATCCAAAGTCAATCATATCAACAAAGTTTGTTGATGGTGCATCTGAATTTCAGGCAAATGTGCCATCTTCAGTACCAATACCTTCCAAACCACAGCAAGGAATTGATTGGAAGGAAATCGTGAAGATTATCAGCAACATAACCGAGATAGCTGGAGTTTTTCCAGCTGTTACTATTTTTATTTCAAGTGCAATAGGGGTAGGTATTTATAATATAAGAAGGAAGATAAATCCATCCAGTAAAACTTTTAAATTTCAGGGACAAGAGTTTTCTGTAATCACTACAGAAGGACTCATAAATAGAGAAGAAAAATTACAGCGATCTCCAAGCATAGATTCTATTCTGGTATGCTCACAAAAACCATTAGAAGCAAGTTATAATTTTGCCAAGATAGTACATTCAAAAATAGACCAAAGGTTTTCTTATGAGTATTATTTCTATTGCGGGGAAATAACAAATCAAACTATTGATGATATTTCGTCCCTACTCCAAACTCTTTCAGTTGCAAAATATTTTTTAGCCAAAAAAGAACAAGAATTGTACGATAAGACAGTTAATTGGGTTGAAAAAACACCCGATGAACGTAAACGTTATATAAGAGATAATATTGATATTGTAACATCAAACCTACACAAAGTCCAACGTAACATTACCATTTACTTACTTTTAGGTTCTCCCGAAGAAACATTTTGCATACATCAAGCTCAAAATACAAGCATATGCTATTTACGTTGGGATGATAGTAATATTTTTATAAAATTGCCTAAAGTCGAAGCAAATCGCAAAAGAAATACCCTAATATCAAAAGTAAATGCAATTAATACACAAAATGTAGGTATTTTTCGTATCGATCCTCATCTGAATATAAAACCAGATCAATTACTTGATAGAATTAAGACAAGATTTCCTGACGAAATTACAAGAACGGAAGAGTTTAAAAATATCTGTCCTGCTCCCACTAGTTGAACTCCTACAACATTCGCAATCAGGAACTGTTGAATCTTGTATCAAGTAAAATCGAAGAGAAAAGAAGAGAAGATTCATCAATAAATATTTAATATAAAGAGGTCTATTTTGATTGCTAAAGTTCCCTCCGTCTTTCAGTCCCAATTATTAAACTTTGCACCTTTTTGTACTTTGCTAATTGTTTGGTATTTTTTAACTCAAACAACTCCTATCGATCCCATATTTCTGCCCCCACCTGGGCAAGTTTTTTCAAGTTTTCTGCAACTTTTTTTCTCTGGTGACTTTATTTTAAATTACTTTCTCACGAGTGTTTTTAGAGTAACTACTGCTTTTTTTTTATCCGTTATAATTGCGCTTCCTATTGGAATACTTTGCAGTCAGTTCACTTTAGCATCATATTTACTGGAACCAATATTTGGATTTACTCGCTATCTTCCGGTTGCTGCCCTAGCCCCTCTTTGTATTCTATGGTTTGGAATTGGGGATGAGCAAAAAATTGCAGTCATCACATTTGGGGTAGTTTTTCAGCTTGTTCTGCTATTTGCATTTGATACAGCATCCATTCCTCACGAATTTATCGAAGGGGGTCGCACCTTTGGTTTAAATCACTGGGAAATTGTACATCAGATTGTGCTACCTTGGTCAATGCCTGCGATCTGGAATGATATGCGTATTTCGGCTGGTTGGGCTTGGTCTTACCTTGTACTAGCAGAACTTGTCGCTGGGAATAATGGTTTAGGTTATTTTATCATTCAATCACAAAGATACTTGCAAACTGAGAAAGTGTTCGCAGGAATTTTATTCGTGGGAATTCTAGGTGCTTTGACTGATATGCTTTTTCGTATCATAGCTTCTAAGCTGTTTCGATGGAAATCAATTTAAGTATGCCTAGTAGTTTGTTGGACTTCCAGGATGTCTCAAAAATTTTTGTAGATAGCAAATTTCGTAAGATTCAGTCTCTAGAAAACATTAATTTTTCTGCCCATCAAGGTGAATTTATTGTGATTATCGGTCCTTCAGGTTGTGGCAAGTCTACAATTTTGAGATTGGCAGCAGGACTAGACAAACCGACTTCAGGGAAGGTTTTGTATCATGGTAAGCCGATTCAAGAACCAGATCGGCAACGGGGTTTAGTTTTTCAGTCATATAGCGTATTTCCTTGGTTGACTGTTCGGGAAAATATTGCATTTGGTTTGAACAAGAGTAACTCACGATCAAATGAGGAAAAACTTTCCCAATGGTTAAGTTTCACAGGTTTAAACGAATTCGCTGATGCTTATCCAAAGACACTTTCTGGCGGTATGCGCCAAAGAGTTGCTCTCGCTCGTACAATGATTGTTGAGCCAGAACTACTATTGCTTGACGAACCATTTGGAGCCTTGGACGAACCAACAAGGAAAAGTATGCAAGCCTTATTGCTCAAAGCTATTGCTGGTTCAGGTTGTTCAGTATTATTAGTCACCCATGACATCAGCGAGGCTCTCATCCTAGCTGATCGTATCATCTTAATGAGTTCTCTTCCTGGTAGAATTCTTGATATTTTTATCCCTCCACTAAATGACTCTCGAACTCGTGACCATTTCATTACTCCTGATTTTAAGTCTCTGTATGATGAAATACTTGAACGTTTTCCAGTGCAAGTTATTGGGGAATGAAAAGGCAAAAGCTAAAGCTTAAAATAACCAAAAAATAAGCGATAAATAATAACAAATCTAATTAAATAGTAATTATGGAATTTCAAGATACACACTTACCCTGGAATAATGCAAGAGTTCGCTCAACTGGTGAACTTTACCCATATTTCACCGAGAAGTTGCCAAATCAACATTATTATTTACCGCTCTCAGTAACTTTGTTCTCAGATTCGGAAATTGAAAAATCAGCCGTACTTGATTTTCTTGAAGAACTTCCCTTCCGGCTTGAACGTGAGATTTGTCTGAGAAATACTCGTCGGCAGCGGTTTGTGTCTCTGGGTTTATTGAGCGATCGCGAAATCCATCACATATTAACTGGACATCGCCATGTACAACCATGGGCGCTTTACTATTCTCAACATGGAGGATTAGATATTATAGCTCAAGATTCTGATGTAGAAGATTCCCCATGGGGTGCTGTTCCCTGCACATCTATGTTGAATCATGGTGTTGCTTGGAGAAAAACACCAAAAAACCACCATCAGATTTGGCTGGCAACGGCTCCAAAAGAGGGACATGATTGGGATTGGGATTCCGATATTGGTCATGAGTCTGCTCATTCAGGTTTTGCCCCAATTCCACTTTTTGCTCAAGCTTTACTCAGGACTGAAATAACACCTTTAGATAGCCTTAGCAGTATCCAGGATCTTAATTCTAGTCACCTAGCCCGCATGAGTTACATATATTCAGAAATTGCTGTCGTTGCAATGCGGGGGGAAGAACGAAACACTGACACTGGTTTGCCTGTAGTGGAGCGACCAGAGGAACTTTATGCCTTTCTTGAATTCTCTCATCAATTAATGCCAGATTTTGGTTTTGATCGAGCTTTAATAGCGTGTAAGCGTGTTAGTGGTCAAATCGATGTCAAGGACAGTATTGAAATCTTCGTACTTGCAGCATCAGTTATGCGTGTTCTTCCTCAAATTTCTCAAGTTATTAATTCTTTTGGTATTCCGACAATTGACTGGTATAAATCGGCATCCACTTACTCGTCAGCAAAAAACTTTTGATAATAAATTTAGTGTAGGGTGTCACTACCGAAGTCCAAGGTTTTCAGTACAGTTTTATCAATGCTAATCAGAATATTACCGATAGGTTATCAAGTCCTTATCGTAACTTTCTGCATGGCTGCTTAATTGATTCCATAAGCTGAGATAGATGTATTATCATTAATAGGGTTAAATTTTTAATTAGAGTATCAGTTTCATTAGAAAAGCAAAAAGGAGCTTAGGTTATAATGTCTGAGTTTAAATTTACAGGTATGGTTGTTAATCAAAAAAACACCCCTATTGAAGGGGCTAAAGTTAGCCTACAATATTCAGACATACCGATGACCGAACATACAGATACAGACGGAAATTTTAGATTCACAATTAGACAGGATACAAAAAAAGTTGATCCCGAAATAAGAATAGAAGCTGACGGTTACGGCACTTACGAACGTAAGATCGAGATATCTCCTGAGCGTTCATCAATGGAACGAATTGTACTTACACAGAAGAATAATAATCCAATATCAAATGAGATAAAAGTAGCTATTATAGCTGCCACAGGCGTAATTATTGCAGCACTTGTAACTGGTTATTTTACTCTGATTAAACCACCAGACAAACCGCTTCCTTCTTCTCCTACAAATCAACCATCTTCTCAAAACCCATCACCTTCTCCAACATCTACAAATGTTGAATTGAGGCTTTTAGGCAATTCCTTCAATGGTTACCAAACTTTTCAAAGTTCTGAGTTTCAGAACGCACTAAAAAAAAAGGTTTAAACTTTAGTTATCAACATGAATTTGATCAAGTTCAACGGGCTAAAAGTCTGGAACAAGGAAAAGCTGACTTACTAGTAACTTCTCTCGACCAGTTCCTGATCCATAAGCCTCAAGGAAAAATTATTGGGTTGATTGACCGTTCAGTGGGGGGAGATGCTATTTTTCTGAATAATATAAAATATCCTCAGCTAAAGTCACTGCGGGATTTAAAGGAAGCACAATCGCAAGGACAACAGTTGACAATTACCTATGCCGAAAATACCCCCAGCGAGTTTCTAGCATTATTTCTCAGTGATGACTTTGAGGAGTTTAATCTGCAAAATTTTCATGAACAAAAGAAGGTGAAAGACTCTTCTGAGGCTTGGAATTTGTTAAAAGATACCAACCAGAATGTGGCTGTAGCTGTACTCTGGGAACCTGATATTGGGGAAGCTACAAAACAAGGATATACAAAAATACTATCTAGCGATTATGTACCAAATATAATTATCGATGTACTTGTTGCTTCCGACTGGATCATTTCTTCTCAACCTGAGCAAATTACCACATTTCTGATAGCATACTACAATAGGAGTCTCCGCAAAGATCAAGGGATTGAATTTTTTAACTCCCGTAAAGCTCAAAAATGGATGACAGATGGTACTCTTGAAGAGCGCATTAAATCTACAGCGGCTCTACTACAGCTTCACGGTAAACTGAATCAAGTCCCCAAAAACCCCAAAGATTTGTTTACCTCTCAGTTTGTTGAAAAGGCGGCTGAAGATATTGGCGATGCTCCCGAAGCAACTGTTACTGAAACTCCTACTCCCAGGGGATTACGAAATTCTATCGGCAAATTACGAAAATTGAAAGAGATAAAATTTGCAGTGGACTCAGCTGAATTGACTCAGGAAGCCAAGTCAATACTTGATAAGATTTCTCAGCGGATTATAGAATATGAACCTCAAAAAATTGTTATTAAAGTCATGGGTCACACTTCTAAATCTCGTTTTCCTAGCCTTAACAAAAACCTCAGTGAAAGCCGGGCAAAGGTAGTAGAACAATACTTAAGCAATAATAGTAAGCTACAATATTACACCATCGAATCAGAGGGAAAAGATGATAGTGAGCTTCTACCAGGTATTTCTCCCGATGACTCTAAAAACCAACGCACAGAAATTCAAATACTTCGGAGTGATTGAGAATCTAAAACTGTTCTTTCCCACTTTCAGTAAACACAGAGCGATTCTTTCCGGGGGTGGAGGCAATAAGGCGACGAGTGGATGTTTAATCTTGAGGATGTCTGAAATGGCGTAAGCTTGCGTGACGACGTGGGAGTCATCCACCTCCCGTTAGATATACAGGGCTTCCAGGATTTAAGGATGAAAATAGATTAGAGAACTTATATCTAGCATAATTCATAAAAGATTTAAAATATAAAAAAACATAATTTGAGCAAAGTGACTCAAACAACCGTTAATTACAATGGGGTAATGCCAAAAAGCAGCGAAATCTCATATTATGCCTTGCTAGGACTACATCCATCAGCGTCTGTGATAGATATCCGTCGCACTTATCGAGAACTGAGTAAACAGTATCATCCTGATACAACAGAATTACCGGCCACAGTTGCTACTGCTAAATTTCAACAAATTAACGAAGCTTACGCCACTCTCAGTCATCCCGAACGGCGTTTGAGTTATGATTTGAAGATTGGCTATTCCCGTTTTGGTGTCATTCAAGCCCCAACGGATTTAAATCATTCCGTACATAAGCCTTATGATTTCTCAAAATCAATGTATTTAGATGCAAGCGATCGCCCCCTGTCAGCAGGAGAAATCTTTGTATTATTTGTGTTAGGTTTAACTATTGTTGGTTGTTTGCTACTAGCGATCGCAATTGGTCTCATTCGTGGTGAATCCAGTTTCCAAACTCACCTTTCTCAACCTCTGAATACACAACAGCAATTCACCCAAATCTACCAACTAAATACACAGACAACAAGTAAAATCAAGAATCAATAATTTCTGCATCTAAATTCCAAAATCTAAAATCTAAAATAGTTATGTCTATTCTGCCTTCCGACACACCTCTATATAGCCATTCTTTGCCACAAATTGAGCAGTGGCTAAAAAATCAAGGTTGTCAACAAGATGAAACCGAACTACATTGTTGGCGATTGCAAAAACCTAGTTGGCAAGCCGAACTTTGGTTAGATATCGAACAGATTACAGTCCGATATATTCAAGCAGGAGAGATCGGTCAAGATATTCAACGTTCTTTTAAATATTCCTTAAGTCGAGAAGATATAGAACAAGCTGTTTTTGCAGGTCCATAACTTGGGTAATTCGTAATTCGTAATTCGTAATTCGTAATTCGTAATTCGTAATTCGTAATTCGTAATTCGTAATTCGTAATTCGTAATTCGTAATTCGTAATTCGTAATTCGTAATTCGTAATTCGTAATTCGTAATATTTCCTATGGCTACGCCACGCAAGCTATCGGAAACGCTACGCGAACGTAATTCGTAATTCGTAATTCGTAATTAGGAAAAACTCTTATCTGTCACCAAATCCCCTAAATTTGCCCAAATCGGCGTTCCCGCTGCTGATAAGCAGATAAAGCCCGATGAAACTCACTACGGTCAAAATCTGGCCAAAGAGCATCAGTAATATAAATTTCACCATAAGCCATTTGCCAAAGTAAGAAATTTGATAATCGCATTTCTCCACTAGTGCGAATGAGTAAATCAGGATCTGCTACACCTGCGGTGTACAAGTGACTTTCAAAGACCTCTTCAGAAATTTCTTCAGGCTGTAAGAGACCTTGTTGCACCTTTTGAGCGATCGCTCGACAAGCTTGTAAAATCTCCTGTCTACCGCCATAATTTGTGGCTACAGTAAACCGGATACTGCGATTCTCCTTAGTTTCTGCCATAGAGCGAGAAATCTCCTCTTGGAGTGCTTTTGGCAAAGCTTGCAAATTCCCCACAAACTGAATTTGCACATTTTCCTCAACCATTTCCCGCAGTTCTTGACGCAAAACTCGCTGGAACAGAGTCATCAAAAACTCTACTTCCTCCTGTGGTCTTTTCCAGTTTTCCGTGGAAAAAGCATAAACAGTCAATGCCTTAATACCCCAATCCTTACAGCAGCGGAGTAAATCCTTAATAGCATCTACACCAGCTTTATGACCCATAATCCGGGGTAAACCTTGACGTTTAGCCCATCGACCATTGCCATCCATAATCACCGCAACGTGCTGGGGAAGTAGTTCTTTTTTTAAATCAGAAGGTAAATATTGTAGTTCAGTATGTTGTGTTGTCATTTTTTACTTCGAGAAGCAGTCGATAATAAACCGAGTAATCGTGAACCCAATGCTAGTGTTTTTCCACCAATTTGACGAATTAAACTTAAAAGACCAGGAGCAACTGCTTCCCGATCTACAGTTGGCGAAAATCTAACCTCTAAAGATTCTTTTAGCTTCTTAATCGTCAGTGGTCTGTATAGAGTTCCCCGTTCCGCTAAGGAAATAGAACCCGTTTCTTCTGATACAACGACACAAATGCAATTTTCGACCCGCTCAGTAATTCCCATTGCTGCCCGATGGCGTGTACCCAACTGGCGCGAGGCTGTGCGTCCCGAAAGTGGTAAAATTATACCTGATGCTACAATCCGCGAACCACGAATTAAAGTTGCCCCGTCGTGTAATAAAGTTTTTGGCTGAAAGATTGTCTGTATCAGTTCCTTAGAAACTTCTGCATTTAACTTGACTCCAGGTACAGAAAAATCTCGCTCATCAATTGGTCCAGAAGTTTCCAAAATCAGCAAAGCGCCAATTCGATTTTTTGACAGTTCTTTAACTGCATCAACAATTTCATCAATGACGCTATCAGATTTAGGAACTGCCAAACGGTTGGGTTGGAATAACTGCCGGAATTCACCCCGTCCTAGTTGTTCCAAAAATCGGCGAAATTCTGACTGGAGTGCTACTGCCATCGCTACAGCGCAACCAATTACCAATTTTTCTAGAACGAAATTGAGTAGAGGTAGCCCTAAAGTACCGCTCAATGCTGAGGCAAGCATCAAGATTATAAATCCCCGCACCATCCACAGCGTCCGGCGTTCACTAATAATCACTAGGATCATATATGTCAGCGCCAGCACCAACAAAATATCCAGAGTCCCAAGCAGCAAGGACTGTGACCATCCTGGGTTTATCAGCCATTGCTTCCACCAATCTCTCATGACATCTGGATTACTGTTTAGTCGTTTGTCAGTGCTAATTAGTCATTAGTCATTAGTCATTGGTTTTTAGTTAATAGACATATCCGCTTTCTGAAGCTTAAAGCCTTACAAATTAAGGGTTAAAACCTAATTTATGGGTTACGCCACACCAGCTATCAGATCAGTCTAATGACCAATGACCAATGACTAACCACTATTTAAGTCTTTCTGGTAGGCAATCTTGTCGAATGATGTCTTGATAAGTTTCGCGCTGCAAAATTAAATTTGCTTCGCCATTCGCTACTAAAACAGCTGCCGGTCGGGGCAGACGGTTGTAGTTAGATGCCATACTGTAATTGTACGCACCAGTTCCCATAACTACGAGAATATCGCCTGGTTCAGTTTTTGGCAGTTGGGCATTTTTAATCAGAATATCTCCTGATTCACAATGTTTACCAGCCAATGTGACTGTTTCTGTCAAAGAATCTGACATTTTATTGGCAACTACTGCCCGATAAACTGATTGGTAAGTTATGGGGCGAGGATTATCAGACATTCCGCCATCAATCGTGACATAAGTACGAATATCGGGAATTACCTTAGCTGAACCAATAGTGTAGGCTGTAACGCAAGCAGTCGCAATTAGCGATCGCCCTGGTTCACATAATAATTTTGGTAAGGGCAGATTTTGGTCTGCACAAGCTTGTTGAACTACTTCACAAATTGCCTTTGACCATTCTTCGATGCTAGGGGGATCATCTGATTCTGTGTACTTAATTCCTAAACCACCACCAACGTTCAACTCTGTCAATTCTAAATCGTATTTGGCCGCATCCCGCAACCACTGTACCATCACCACACCCAAGTCTCGATGAGGTTGACGTTCAAAAATTTGGGAACCAATATGAGCGTGTAATCCCACACAGTTTAAACTAGGTTGTTTGCTGACAAAGGCAAATACTTGATCTAAATCATTGGGATCAAAACCAAATTTACTATCTAAATGTCCGGTGCGAATATATTCGTGGGTATGACATTCAATCCCTGGCGTTAACCGCAACATAATCCGAGTGCTGAGTACTGAGTGCTGAGTACTCAGTGTAGACTCAGAAGCTATGAGTCTTTCTTCTGCTATGTTTACCAATGTATGTAATTCGTGCCAATTGTCAGCAACAATGGTACAACCAGACTCGATAGCTAAAATTAGCTCTTCACGAGATTTATTATTGCCATGTAGGTAGATTTTATCTGGACTAACACCTGCTTTTAAGGCGGTGTAAAGTTCACCACCAGAGACTACATCTATTCCTAAACCTTCTGAGGCAGCGATCGCACAAACAGCTAGACAATTCCAGGCCTTGGAAGCGTACAATACTTGAGATTCGCCTTTGTAGTATTGTTTGAAAGTATCCCGATATTGTTGGCAAGCTGTCCGCAGAGTTTCTTCATCTAAAATATATAAAGGTGAACCAAACTGCTGAACCAGCGTTGTGACATCACACCCACCGATTTCTAGGCAGTTATGACGATTAACTCTGGCACTCAAGGGTAAGAGTTCTTGATTAGGTGAAAGTGTTGTGTTGCTTCGCTTTTCAGGTAAATATTGATTGCCAGAAGGTTGAACCCCGACGGGGTGAGTCGATACCATAAATAATAAAAGTTGTCCTTGTGAAAATTACGGGCGTGACTTATTCTCTCAATTCCCAGTTTACCGCTTCCGTGGTAATGGGTGATTGTCTCTTCTCCCTCTCTTGCCTGTCACCTGTCACCTGTTACCTGTTACCTTAACCGTGATTTTATTAGACTTAAAAATTCAATCCTTGACAATAGTGCATTTAAGTGCATTGCTAGAACTGGATAAAGTTTGTTTTGATGGGTTATGGACAATGGATGGCTACCGACGCGAGTTGGAAAGTCCTAATAGTCATTTTCTGGGTTTATTTTCCCCATATTCTAATTCTGAACTGTTGGGAATGGGTTGTTTTTGGTCAATTTTAGAGGAAGCACATATTACGATTTTGGCGGTTCATCCTCAATATCACCGTCAGGGTTTGGGACAGGTTTTATTGTATTCTTTACTGAAGAGGGCGAGCGATCGCGGTTTAGAGCGAGCTACCCTCGAAGTCCGCGCTTCCAACCAGGGAGCGATCTGCTTATATCAAAAATTTGGTTTCAAAACTGCCGGCAGAAGACCACGTTACTACAAAGATAACGATGAAGATGCTCTGATTCTTTGGCTTTCGGACTTACAACAGCCAAAATTTCTCAAAAACTTAGATGATTGGCATACCTTTGTAAGCGATCGCCTGAGTCAATCTAATTGGTCTTTGCGTTTTGATGAAAAGTGTAATTAAAATGACATCTGAAAATACACCAAAGATCGCACTCGATACTGACAGACAACCTATTACTGCTGCTATTTCACATCTAGTCAAACCGGGACTTGAACAAGAATACGAACAATGGCTGCGTGATATTTCTGCGGTTGCTCAACAGTTTCAGGGACACTCTGGGGTCAGTTTTATCCGCCCTCAACATCCAGATCATCCTGAATATGCGATCATTCTGAGGTTTGATTGCTACAAACATCTCAAGGAATGGATGGATTCCCCCGTCCGCCAACGCTGGCTCGACAAGGTAAAACCTCTGGTGCAACAGGATCAAAATGTCCAAATTCTGACTGGCTTAGAAACCTGGTTCACATTACCCAGAAAACCTTTTCAGCAGCCACCCAAACGCTACAAAATGGCGATTCTAACTGCCGTAGCAGTATTTGCCGTAGCTCAGATACTGGGGGTAATCATAGCACCTGTATTAACATTTTTACCGCCCTTACTGCGATCCTTGGTGTTAATCACGCTGACGGTTTTTTGTTTGACTTATCTGGTCATGCCCCGTGTAACTCGCTTGTTTTATCGTTGGCTTTATCCAAAACATTCCTGAAATTAAGTAGAAAGGCGCAGAAAAACAGAAGTATGTAACGAAACGTAAAGTTGCCTAAAAACCTCTTCCCTCCTGCCTTCTGCCCTCTGCCTCCTGCCTTGTCATAACGACAATTTTTAACGCCGACCTACTTATCAGAGGATAGTTCTATATCTAATCCAGAAGTTAAGCAACCAATCTGCGATCGCAATGCCAGTGGTCATACGAAAATAGGCTGGCTCGACATAACTCCTAAAATTCCCCTCTTAATGACAAAAAATTTAATTTCCATGCTCTTCATTTTAATCAGAATTTTAAACTAAATTTAGTCTTTTCATAACCAAAGCTTATAGCTAGAGCAGATAATTGACAATGTACCAATCTATATGGTATAAATAAATGTTTGGGATTATATCAACAAAATCTCAACATTAGCGGTTTATCCTTTGGTATTAGTGCCAAAAACGCTGGAAAATTCAACCTCCTCAGTACACAAGTTACATAAAAAGTAATAAAAATTTAAAAATTAACTCATCACTATGTCTGATGGCGATTGGATGTCTAAAATTTGTATACAAACATCCAAACTTTTAGCCTGTGCTAAAATCAGCATACCGGCACGACCGCAGGTGATGGGAAAAATGCCATGTTTGAACGCTTCACAGAAAAAGCCATTAAGGTAATCATGCTGGCCCAAGAAGAGGCCCGCCGTTTAGGTCACAACTTTGTCGGAACTGAGCAGATCCTCCTGGGTCTGATTGGCGAAGGTACAGGAGTGGCCGCCAAGGTGCTGAAATCGATGGGCGTTAATCTTAAAGATGCCCGAATTGAAGTTGAAAAAATTATAGGTCGAGGATCTGGCTTTGTTGCCGTGGAAATTCCGTTTACGCCACGGGCAAAGCGAGTTCTAGAACTATCCTTGGAAGAAGCACGCCAATTGGGGCATAACTACATAGGCACCGAGCATCTGCTGTTGGGCCTAATCCGCGAAGGGGAAGGTGTAGCAGCCCGGGTGTTAGAAAACCTCGGTGTAGATTTATCTAAGGTGAGAACTCAGGTAATCCGAATGCTGGGAGAAACTGCCGAAGTTTCACCAGGAGGAGGTCCATCTGGTCGCACAAAAACCCCGACTTTGGATGAATTTGGCTCCAACCTGACCCAAATGGCCACGGACAATAAACTTGATCCTGTGGTAGGGCGTGCGAAAGAAATTGAGCGCGTGATTCAGATTTTGGGTCGCCGGACTAAAAATAATCCAGTGCTGATTGGTGAACCAGGGGTTGGTAAGACTGCGATCGCTGAAGGTTTGGCATCGCGTATTGCTAACAAAGATATCCCTGACATCTTGGAAGATAAGCGTGTTGTTACCCTCGATATTGGTTTACTCGTAGCAGGAACCAAATACCGGGGTGAATTTGAAGAACGCCTAAAAAAAATCATGGATGAAATCCGCTCTGCGGGTAATGTCATCCTGGTAATTGACGAGGTTCATACCCTAATTGGTGCGGGTGCAGCTGAAGGGGCGATTGATGCGGCAAATATCCTCAAACCAGCTTTGGCGCGGGGTGAATTGCAGTGTATCGGCGCAACAACTTTAGATGAATACCGCAAGCACATTGAACGGGATGCGGCGTTGGAAAGACGCTTCCAGCCTGTAATGGTGGGTGAACCAACCGTTGATGAAACAATTGAAATTTTATATGGTTTGCGCGAACGCTACGAGCAACACCACAAGCTGAAAATCTCCGATGAAGCTTTAGTAGCAGCGGCGAAACTGTCTGATAGATATATCAGCGATCGCTATTTGCCAGATAAAGCCATTGACTTGGTTGATGAAGCAGGTTCTCGCGTGCGTTTGATTAACTCTCAATTGCCCCCCGCAGCGAAAGAGTTAGACAAGGAACTGCGACAAATCTTAAAAGAAAAAGATGACGCAGTCCGTTCTCAGGATTTTGACCGAGCCGGAGAATTACGCGATCGGGAAATGGAGATCAAAGCCGAAATCCGCACTATTGCTCAAACAAAGAGTAACGGTGCTAGTGGTGACGGTATTGAACCTGTAGTTACAGAAGAAGACATCGCTCACATTGTCGCTTCCTGGACTGGTGTACCGGTGAACAAACTCACCGAATCTGAGTCCGAGAAGTTGCTGCACATGGAGGACACCTTACACCAGCGCCTCATCGGTCAAGAAGACGCTGTTAAGGCTGTTTCCCGCGCTATTCGTCGCGCTCGTGTGGGCTTGAAAAATCCTAATCGGCCAATCGCTAGTTTTGTCTTCTCCGGTCCAACTGGGGTAGGTAAAACGGAATTAGCAAAATCCTTGGCTTCCTACTTCTTCGGTTCGGAAGAAGCCATGATTCGCTTGGATATGTCCGAATACATGGAGCGTCACACCGTCAGTAAATTGATTGGTTCACCTCCTGGTTATGTGGGCTACAACGAAGGTGGTCAGTTAACAGAAGCTGTCCGTCGTCGTCCTTACACCGTGGTGCTGTTTGACGAAATCGAAAAAGCACACCCTGATGTGTTCAATATGCTGTTGCAAATTTTGGAAGATGGGCGTTTAACTGACGCGAAAGGTCGCACGGTGGACTTTAAGAACACTTTGCTGATTTTGACTTCCAACATTGGTTCTAAGGTAATTGAAAAAGGTGGTAGCGGTATCGGCTTTGAGTTCTCTGAAGATGCGACTGAGACACAATACAACAGAATTCGCTCTTTGGTGAACGAAGAACTGAAGCAATACTTCCGTCCTGAGTTCTTAAACCGGTTAGATGAAATTATCGTCTTCCGTCAGTTGAACAAGATTGAAGTTACTCAAATTGCTGAAATCATGCTCAAGGAAGTGTTCGGTAGGTTGACGGAAAAAGGCATTGTCTTAGAAGTCACAGACCGCTTCAAGGAGCGCTTGATAACTGAGGGTTACAGTCCCAGCTACGGTGCGAGGCCATTACGTCGGGCAATTATGCGCTTGTTAGAAGATAGTTTAGCAGAAGAAATTCTGTCTGGACGCATCAAAGATGGCGATACTGCTCTTGTTGACGTTGATGAAAATGGCATTGTTCAAGTTAGTTCTCAACAAACACGGGAGTTGTTACCCCAAGGTGTTGAGTCTTAGTTAGGATTTTTAATTGTTAATTGAACGGTGGAGGATTTCGGTTCTCTGCCGTTTTTTTTGTTTCGAGCAAAGGCGCTAAGGAGCAAAGGTGCAAAGAAGAGAAAGAAGTTTTTGTATAGGTTAAAATGTTAAGTGAGATAAGTAACAATAGGTATTTCCAGTTATGATTTTTACTGATGTGGTAGAAGCAATAAAAGGGTTTTCAATTGAAGAAAAGTTACAAATTCAATTGTTATTGCAGCAATATTTAAGAGAAGAACGCCGCGAGGAAATTTATCAAAATTTGCAAAGTGCGAAGCGAGAAGAGGAAAATGGTGAACTCACTTTTTCCGGAAATATTGATGAATTTAAACAACAGTTTCTCAGCCGTCGTGAACTTATAAAGTTACCTATAGAGGAACGAAAAAAGATTTTAGCGGCACAATCTGATTTAATGTTAGAGCATTACCAGCAAGATACAGAATGGCAGGAATTACAAACGGGAGACTTAATTGATTACTAATTCTTCTATTCCTAAACGGGGTGATATCTGGCTGACTAATTTTGATCCAACTGTGGGAGCAGAAATTAAAAAAGTAAGACCTGCTATAATTGTCAGTTCTGATGGTGTTGGTAAGTTACCCATTAAATTAATTGCACCAATTACAGATTGGAAGGAATATTATTCTGAAAATATTTGGCACGTTAAGATTGAAGCCAATATCAAGAATAGTTTGTCAAAAGATTCTGCTGTAGATATTTTACAATTGCGCGGCGTAGATGTACAAAGATTAATTCGTAAGATTGGAGAATGTTCGAGTGAAATAATGGAAGAAATTGCTGCGGCTATTGCGGTGGTGGTTGAGTATAATGAATAGAAAGTTGATTTTAAAATCAATCATAACTAGGAATTTTCAATAATTAGAAAAAAATTGGAGAGAAATAAATGACAGCTATTGCCATATGGTTCAATGACGAAAATCCTGATAACCCTTGCTTATGGGTAGCTGGTGATAGTCGCGTATCACAAAAAGAAAAAACAGATACAGGGAATGATAAATACTCTCGTTTAATTGATGATGCAGTCAAGATACTTACACTACCAGTAGTTTGTAAATATCCTGATGAAAATAGATGCTATTCAAAAATATCTCATTATCACACTTATGGTTATTGTTTTGCAGGTAGCACATTATTCGGACAAAATTCTTTTTTAGCATTAATGCCTTTGTTGAGTAATTTAGTAGCTGATCAACCATATACTCCTTCTATGGAGGATATAGCAGAATTCATTTCTAAGTATTTAAATAGAGTTTTTGAAGAATACATGAACCCAGGTTCAGAATTTGAAGTTGCTTTATTTGGATGGTGTCCTATTCAAAATAAATACTATATCTTTCATTATCATCATCATGAAAAAGATAAAAAAGGTATTTATTTCATCTTTAAAAAAGAAATATTTACTGATTTAAAGAAGAAAGATTTTGTTTATCTTGGTTGTGATAAAAATAATATATGTTTAAAAATACAAGCTGCTTTTAACGGCGACGATATACCTGGTAGACCTTTATCTAGAATACCTCAACATATAATTCAAGATTATATTCAAGATCCGAATGAACCAAAAATTGGGGGAGATTTGCAGCTAGGAATTGCCAATCAATACGGTTTTAAACCATTTTCAATATGTAAACCTAGAGTTATTGGAAAACCTGAAGCTTATTTAAGCTACTTGGGTTATGACCTACACCAGGATAATGTTGGAGATGCGCGTGTTGGATTAACTGGAATGAGTTAGTAGTGTTTGGTGAACTCGAAGGAAGTGAAACCCAACAAATCCATTTTTAGTGTTGGCTATCGCTATAGTGGGAGGTGCGCTGATAGTGAAGGAATGCGATCGCCTTTATTGAGTTAATGGTGGAGAAGTGCGATCGCGTAGCTGACAGAAGGTATCGCTTTTGGTTGGCTAATAGTGGGGGAAGTGCGATCGCTCTTACTTAGCTCATGGTGGAGGGTGTGCGATCACTCTTAGTTAATGGTGGAAGAAGTGCGATCGCTCTTAGTTAATGGTGGAAGAAGTGCGATTGTGCGGAACTCAGTACCAAAGGCGATCACAACCAATAGGTTATAGAATTAGTCCAGATGGTAGTAGTATTATGGGGAGATAAAAATCAATGCAGACAACCAATACCACGTCATACCCCGCACCAGACCAAGTGAAGAATAACTGGGAATTTACAGAAGTATGGATAGATCCGATGTTATCACCTCCATATATTCTGTTATTACTTTGTGATAGTGAGGGAAATTGTCGAATTTATGATCCTAAACAGGGTGATAAGGTTGTATTTTCTAGTAATAGTTATGAAACAGCTAAGTTATGGTTACTAGAAGATGAGTATGAACCGATTGAAGGTAGACTTTTAGCTGCTGAATTAGTATAAGTTAGTATATTTTTCTCATACAGAATAGTAGAAGATGTGCGTTAGCGAAGCTTATCGAAGATATCGCTCTTAGTTCATGGTGAAGGTGTGCGATAGCGAAGCGCTCCGTAGGAATCGCTCTTACTTAATCAAATTAAATACTTGATAAAGTATAATAAACTAATCACGAAAAAGGATGAAACAAAATGCAAGCCATTCTCCTCAGCAGCGAAGAAGTTGCAAAACGTGCCAAAGAATTATATGACAATGGTATTCGTCAGCAAGTAGAAACCGAAGAAAACATCGGTAAAATGATCATTATTGATATAGAAACAGGTGAATATGCTATTGATAAAACAGGAATATAATCAGCGCATTATTTACGGAATAAAAACAGATTTGCTCGACTTTTTGGGATTCGTATTGGTTATAAAGTCGCTGCATCATTTAGTGGAGAAATGGAGCGTGATTATTCGTGATAACTGGCATTATCAAAAATGGACGTGCAACTGTTAATGTTATATTGCGATTAGCAAATAAACCAGATTTTACTATCATCATTAACTATGCTGTCAGTCAGAGATGCAGAAGCTACTATTTTAAATGCTGTGCAACCGTTGGATAACCAGCGAGATATTGAATTTGTTGATTTATTAACGGCACAAAATCGCATTTTGGCAACTCCAATAATTAGTTCTTTGGATTTTCCTCATTGGGATAATTCGGCAATGGATGGTTTTGCTGTGCGTTATGCAGATGTGCAGCAAGCGAGGACTGATAAACCAATTATTTTGGAAGTTGTAGAAGAAATTCCGGCGGGATATCAACCCCAAGTTACTATTAAACCAGGACAAGCAGCACGAATTTTTACAGGTGCAATGATGCCAGCTGGTGCGGATAGTGTCATTATGCAAGAAAACACTCATCAGCAAGAAAACCGCGTGTTTATTTTGGCAGCACCTCAACCCCAGGAGTTTGTCAGACATAAGGGAGATTTTTATCAAGCCGGAAAAGAACTTTTACCAGCAGGTATTATTTTAACAGCCTCAGAAATTGCTGTTTTAGCTGCTGCACAGCGTGATCAAGTCGGTGTCTTTCGTCGTCCTCGTGTGGCAATTTTTTCTAGTGGTGATGAGTTAGTAATGCCGGAAGAACCGCTGCAACCAGGACAAATAGTTGATTCTAATCAGTATGCTTTAGCTACTTTGGTGCGGGAATTGGGAGGAGAAGTCTTGCTGTTAGGAATTATTAAAGATGATCCTACGGCTTTAAAAGAAATTATAGATTATGCGATCGCTAATGCTGATATTGTTCTCTCTTCTGGTGGCGTGTCTGTCGGCAAGTATGACTATATTGATAGTACTTTAGAATCTCTAGGGGCAAAAATCCACTTTCGGGCGGTGCAAATGCGTCCGGGAAAACCTCTGACTTTTGCAACTTTCCCCAATTTACTCTACTTTGGTTTACCGGGTAATCCTGTGGCTGCGTTAGTGACTTGCTGGAGATTTGTACAACCGACGATGAAAAAGCTGGCGGGACTTGCTAAAGGTTGGGAAGGAAAATTTTTAAAGGTGCGATCGCATTCCCAATTAAACTCTAATGGTAAAATGGAAACGTATATTTGGGGTAAGTTACATTTAATTAATGGTGTTTACGAGTTTCGCAAAGCCGAGGGGAATGATAGTTCCGGTAATTTAATTAATTTAGCCCAAACAAATGCTTTAGCTATTTTACCAGTAGGAAAAACCTTAGTTTATCCACGAGAAGAAGTACTAGTTTTGCAGTTATAGCATTTTTTTAACGCAGAGGTACGCAGAGGAATTTTTCGCCTCTGCGTAAAATGATATTAAGCTACTGCTTGTGCTTTTTTCTTTTCTGGAACATAAGGTTTTTCTGCACCTTGGGCTAAATATGCAGCTAATTGGCTTTCGATTTCATCGCGCACAATTTGGCGATATTCCATAAAATGCTCAATGTGGGCGCAGGTAGAAACATACTGTTCAATTACCTTGGGGTTATGCTTGAGAATACTAAATAAGTGATGCCAGAATTTCCAGCGAGTTTCCCGTTTAAAACCTTGTCGCCAAATGACAATTAGTAAAGCCCTGACAACTACCCATTCTGGTGTTTTTGCTGGTGCTGTCCATTTGGGAGAACCTAACATCATAAAACAGCGATAGGTGCGATCTAAATATGCAACAGGATCATATAAAGCGCAGAAAGCTTCCACATATTCCCTAGCCAATTCTTCCAGAGGACGGGTAGGAATAAAGTTCATCAACGTAGTTTGGTTGATGTTCCCGTCTTTATTTTCCCGCAGTCTGCCTTCTTTTGTGAGACGATGCCATAGTGCGGTATTGGGTAGTGCTTGCAGCATGGCAAAGGTTGTAGAGGGTATGGCTGCTAGTTCTGCAAATCTAACGATGCGATCGCCAGCACCTGCTTTTTCACCATCAAAACCAATAATAAACCCAGCCATTGGCCGCAGTCCAGCTTTAATGATAGTTTCTACAGACTCAGTTAAAGAACTGCGAGTATTTTGGAATTTCTTAGTTAGTTGTAAACTATCTTCATCTGGGGTTTCAATGCCCAAAAATACCGCTTTAAAACCACAATCAACCATCAACTCCATCATCTCTTGATCTTGTGCCAAATCAATAGAAGCTTCTGTGTCAAAATTGAAGGGATATTGATGTTCTGCCATCCAGACTTTTAACTCTTTTAGCAACAATTTCACATTGCGTTTGTTGCCAATAAAGTTATCATCCACCATGAACACACCGCGTCGCCAACCCAACTCATAGAGATAATCTAACTCTGCTAAAAGTTGTGCAGGTGTTTTAGTTCTGGGTTTGCGTCCATACAATACAATAATGTCGCAAAATTCGCACTGGAAGGGACAACCCCGCGAAAACTGCACCGACATCATGTCATATGCATTAAACTCTAATAAATCAAAGCGGGGAATCGGTGTACCAGTGACATCAGGTTTTTCAGTAGCGCGGAAAACTCCAGATTTTTCACCTTTCTGCACTGCTTCCACAAACATGGGTAAAGTCAGTTCCCCTTCATCGAGAATCAGGTAATCTGCCCCTGCTGCTTCCACTTCATGGGGTGTAGAGGTAGGATAGGGACCACCTAGCGCCACCAGCTTACCACGCTGTTTTGCTTCCCGAATTTGATCCAGTAAATCTTGTTTTTGGACAATCATGGCAGAGAAAATCACAATATCTGCCCATGCCCATTCTTCTTCAGTGGCGGCGCGGATGTTACGATCTACAAGTTTAAATTCCCACTCTTGGGGCAAAATTGCTGCTACTGTCACCAAACCCAAAGGAGGCAACAACACCTTTCTGTTTACGAGTGCTAGGATTTTTTCATAGGACCAGAAGGTACTTGGAAATATTGGATAAACTAGCAAAACACGCATAGTATCACCCCTCACGATTTATTTGTGATCTAACTGTAACCAAAATTAAGACTAATTGACTTTTTTCTCAATTTGTCTGTTGGATGTGAGAATGGGGAAACTGTCTGAATCAGGATGTCCAGGATTTAAGGATTTACAGGATGAAGACGGAATTTCATCAATAATTACCCATTGGTTACTGAGCGATAGCCTGCGTGGTGTAGCCATAGTCGAAGTACCAACCTCAATTAGATGACTAGCAACTTGAGTTAGTAACTATATATACGGTGTTTCACTGTTCTCAAGACTCTAAAAAATGGCGTAATCGCTTAAAATAATATAATAGAAAAAGAATTTTTATATTTCAGGAGTCCCACCGTGCTGGCTCAATTAGATCGCATTACTATTAATCCTAACGTTTGCCTTGGACAACCAACAATTCGGGGAATGCGTATCACTGTGAGCTTTGTCTTGAAATTGCTGGCCAGTAACCTTTCGGTTCAGGAAGTTTTAGCAGCTTATCCAGAATTAGAAGATGAAGATATCCGACAGGCACTTAACTACGCTGCTTGGACAGTTTCAGATAAAATTGTAGGTATTCCTTAATTAGTGATATTACGGTTATCTTATTGAAGATAGACAATACCAGGTAGAGCGTATGAAAAAAATTATTATAGGTTTGTTAGTAGCAATACTGGCAGGATGCACAAGCGTCAAGCAATCACAAAAAGAAACTTCTGAAGTTGAACGTAAAATATCTGAAAAACCAATGAGTCAAAATTTAGCTATTCTTGATGGAAAAAAAGATCCAGCAAGCTTAGAACTTTACGACAAGGAATTTAAAAAGCTAAAAAATCTATGTTTTGAAGATGAAAAAACCCTGGGAACAATGATTTTTAGTATTGCTAAAATGGGAAAGGAAGCAGGTTATGAGTGGTCTACCAACTTGGATACGTTAAAATCATTTGTGCAGATGGCTGAAAGTGGATTTGAACGCAAACCAGCCCAATGTATGCAAATTTATACTATGCTAAACAAACAGTATAAGGAAGAAGCTGCTGAAAATGATAAATAACAATTTCTCAAACAAAAATCACAAATTGTAAATCATTAGCACCAATAATAATTCCTTTCGCTGATAATTCTGCACGAATTCTGCCATAAATGAAAGAAGCATCATCATCAAACGGTAATGAAACAAATAACTTGAGAAACATTGTCAGTTCGCCATAAGGCGCAGAATAACCAAATCTATTGATAAACTAGAGAAAACATCAGACTAATTGAGCAACTTATCTTATGTTTGCTGAAACTTCCTCACGCTACGTTACGCGCAATCCTGAAATTTTAGGTGGAGAGCCAATTATTACAGGTACTCGTACATCCATCCGTGCTATTGTTGGTCTATGGCGATTGGGTATTATGCCAGAAGAAATCCCCAATCATTTACCTCATTTAACACTCGCACAAGTATTTGATGCCTTGAGTTTTTATTTAGATCATCAAGCAGAAATTAATGATTATATTGAACGAAATCAAATACCTAATGAATTAATACATCCTGCTGTAAAGGCTGCATTAGGCACATTATGACCATCTTTGCAGCACTTTATATAGATGAAGATATGTCCGCATTAGTCGCCACCCTTTTGCGTTCTCGTGGTTTGGATGTGACAACCGTTCCTGAACAAGCAACCCTCGGTAAAACTGATCTTCAACAGCTTGAACTTGCAACTTCTCTAGGTAGATGTATCCTCACTCATAACCGAGTTGATTTTGAACGACTACATTTTCAATACATCGAGGAGGACAAACAGCACTCTGGGATTATCGTTGTCCCTCAAAAAAATGCCTATGAAATCGCACAACGGGTTGGTATTTTGGTAAATACGTTAATGGCTGATGAAATTCACAATCAGCTATTGTATGCCTAAATATGATTTTGTATAAACCCACCTTTTTTATTTGCATGAGAGCGATGGCTGTGCTTTGTTTAGGATGATCAGGCGATCGCATGAGATAAACTAGAGGAGTGCGATCTCACCTCTAGTAGAAGACTAATTAAACACCTTCATATATTTGTACTCTGAATAACTATGGATTGGCAATCTCGAATTATCATTGATCCAAACATCTTAGTCGGTAAACCTATCATCAAAGGAACACGACTAGCAGTAGAATTTATTATTGATCTTCTTGCACAAGGCTGGAGTAATGACGAAATTTTGCGTAATTATCCAGGTATTACTATTGAAGATATCCAAGCCTGTCTTGCCTATGCTAGTGCTTCCTTAAAATCTGAAAAGGTCTATGCTATTCCTGCTTAACTCATGCGTTTTTTAGCTAATGAAAATTTCCCTCTTGATGCGGTTGAAGCTTTGAGAGAAAACGGACATGATGTAGCTTGGATTAGAACAGACTCACCTGGTATTTCTGATCCTCAAGTATTAAGTCGCGCCCAAGCAGAAAACCGTATTCTCTTAACCTTTGATAAAGATTTTGGATAACTGGCTTTTCGTTCACAGTTACCTGCTACAACTGGCATTATTTTATTTAGAATAAAAGCACCCTCTGGCGCAATAGTAGCAGAAAAAGTCGTGAGAGCGATCGCATTGCGTGATGATTGGTATGGTCATTTTAGCGTTGTAGAAGATGACAAAGTGAGAATGAGAACTCTGGTAAAGTAATATTCTATTTTCAGATTAAAGCGATACTTCGGGACGAAAGAAAATCAATAGTGACGTTGACAACCTCCCATGCGGTGATTTATGAAACAGTTGGCAATTCCGTGTTTATTCTTCCGCAGTGGTACATCCCGTGGCCCTTTTTTTTTGCAGTCAGATTTACCAACAGATGAGATCATCCGAGACAAAATCATTCTGGCCGCAATGGGTTCACCAGATGACCGCCAAATAGACGGAATCGGCGGTGCAACAACAGTGACTAGCAAAGTTGCAATATTGTCTCCATCAGATCATCCTTGGGCAGATATAGATTTTCTCTTCGGTCAAGTCAGTATTAATCAATCTCAAATTGATTGGAGTCCATCCTGCGGTAACATGGCTGCTGGTGTTGGTCCTGCTGCTATTGAAAGAGGTCTTGTTACAGCGATGGATCAGACCACAACCGTCAAAATCCGCAACGTTAATACAAATTCATTAATTGAAGCTGTAGTCCTGACTCCTCAAGGTCAAGTCATATATGATGGGAATACGTCCATTGACGGAGTACCAGGAACAGCAGCACCAGTTTTATTAAACTTTATGGAAGTTGTCGGTTCTAAAACCGGTCAGCTTTTACCAACAGGATCTTGCCGTGAAGAAATCGAGGGAGTTGAAGTTACTTGTATTGATGTCGCTATGCCTATGGTCATAGCACGGGCTAAGGATCTAGGTAAGACGGGCTATGAAACAAAGGCAGAATTGGACGCAGATACCGCTTTTTTAGCACGAATCGAAAAAATTCGCCGCATTGCTGGTGAACGGATGGGATTAGGTAATGTGGCAAATAGTGTGATTCCGAAATTGGCGATGATTGCACCTCCAAAACATGGGGGAAACATTACCTCCCGTTATTTTGTCCCCGATGTTTGCCATAGCGCCCATGCGGTGACTGGTGCAATTTGTGTTGGTTGCTGTAGTCTCCTGAAAGGATCTGTTGCCCAAGGTATTACTAATTCAACAGGTTCTGCAAATGAAATTGTGATTATTGAACATCCTTCAGGGAAAATTAAGGTTTCTTTAGTTACGAGCAATCACGATTCTGCCATGATTGTTGAACGTGCGGGCATTGTCCGAACTGTACGCCTACTTTTATCAGGTAATGTTCATGTCTCCACTCGCTTATGGAATTAGATCAATCCAAAGAGAACACTATGTTAAATGAAAATCCGCCAAAGCAACTCAAGCGAGAGTTGGATTGGCTGAGTGCAGCTATAATGGGATTAGCATCCGTTATTGGCGCAGGAATTTTTGTTAGTATTGGCATTGCGGCGGGCATATCCGGTTCAGCCGCGATTGGAGCTTTAATTGTGGCTGGATTATTAGCAGCTTGTAATAGTCTCAACCTTGCTCAACTTGCTGTTAATCATCCTGTTAGTGGGGGAATTTATGAATATGGTTATAAATATTTAACGCCTTGGTTGGGTTTTACTGGAGGCTGGATCTATCTTTTAAGTAAAACCGCCGTAGCTGCCACAGCAGCCCTGGGATTTTCTGGTTATCTTTTGAATAATCTAGGTATCACTGATGCTGGTCTTTTAGTACCTGTAGCGGAAGTGGCTGTATTTGTAATCACCTTCATTGTTTTGGGGGGGATGCGGAGTTCTAAAATATCAACTAGTGTGGTTGTGTCTATCACAATCTTGTCCCTACTTTGTTTAATTGTTACTGGTTTCTTTTTCTGCTTTTCTCATGGGTTTGAGAAATTTACTTTCTCACCAGCAAATTCTCATCATTGGACAATTAATTTTCTTCAGTCAGTGGCTTTGATGTTTGTCTCTTACAATGGTGCGGCTCGCATTTCTATGGTAGGTGAAGAAATCGTAGACCCGAAAAAGAGCATACCCAGAGCTATTATTTTCACTATAGTTGCTACTATGCTGCTCTATATCTGCGTGGCAGTAGTTAGCTTAGGATCAATTGGGGCAGAGGCTTTTGCAGAGGCGACGAGATTGAATGCAGCACCTTTAAAAGCAGTAGCTGATAGCTTTGGCATTCCTATCGTTTCCAACTTATTAGCTGTTGGTGCTGTTACTTCTATGCTCAGTATACTATTAACTACAGTTCTGGGTGTATCTCGTTTGCTGTTAGCAATGGGAAGACGTGGAGATATGCCTAGCTTTTTGACCAAGTTGAACAGTACCGGGACAACACCTAATTTAGCAGTTATAGCTGTAGGTATCACCATCGCCCTTCTAGTTTTTATCGGTGACGTAAGAGTTACTTGGTCTTTTGGTACATTTGGTGCTTTATACCGAAGTGCAATTGTTAGTCTAGCCGCTTTGCGGATAAGTGACGAGGAACGGTTGTATCCGAAATGGATATCTTGGCTATCTTTTTCGTCTTCGCTATTGTTAGCTTTTTGTATTGAATGGTACTATTGGTTAATTGGTTTAGGATTAATTGGTATTGGTCTAATCTGGCATTTTATATTTCGTCAGATCAATTCCATCAAAAATATTGACTTAACATTAAAGGCATAGGGTAGATAAAACTAGCTACTGTCTGAATCAAGATTGACAGGATGTTTCTTTAATGTATACTAAACACGGTTGGGATATGGACTTTTGTAAGATTACGAAAAACCTGGATGTGTAGGGGTTTAGCACTGCTAAACCCTTACCTATAGAATCAAATGATTAAGCCGTTTTGAGTATACACTCCTGATTCAGACATTTAAACAAGATTATTAAAAAAACTCCCACTTACAAAAGAAGGGAACAGGGAACAGGGAACAGGGAACAGGGAACAAATAAAAAACTAAAGTTTAAGAGTTTAAAGCTCAGTCAAAAAAAAGGATGTTTTTACAAGGAGAGTGACACGAAAAAAACAGTGTCATTATTTCAATCTCATGTTTTTAAACATGAGTTTTTTCTGTTAAGAGTTGCTTCCTGTTCCCTCTGAATTATCTGGAAATGGTTGCAATCTAAATCCCACTTTTCACCCCGCTAATTTTTAAAATATCACTCATGGTTGCACAGTAATTTGGTAAGTTGAAACTAGCGGGATTAATGGCATTAGCATAGGTAAAATGACGATATTTCATGCAGAATCTATCCCATGAAGCCATTTGAATCCGAAATAATACAATAATCAAATTAGCTAATGACAAAGATAGAGGAATGCGGAAGTAAATCTTTTTGCCTAAATAAGCGCAGACTTCCTTTACGGCTTGATTAACAGTTAATCCCGATTGACCTAAAACAAATCGGCGTGGTTCTTCTTTTTGGGGAGGATAATCAATTAAATATTCCACAACTGTAGCAATATCGCGTCCATGAATAAAGTGAAAACTGCCATCTGCTTGTAAGAAGCGAATTATATCAATATATTTGGTAACTTGGGGAATGCCTGTTGTGACAGCGGAATAAGGTTTGTTGTCATCACCACCTAAAACAATGGTGGGAAAAACAGTGGTAATTTTGGGAAAAATAGCTAATTTTTCTATTTTGTGTAAACAATCATATTTAGAGCGGATATAATCTGTACCGATTTCTCCGGCTTCTTTTAGTGGTTGGTTGTTGTAATCTAATACACTAGCAGTGGAAAAATATATCACCTGTTGACATCTTTCTGGATTTAACAGGTTCATCAACTCTAATGTTTTAAAGACATTAATATCAAATATGCCCTCCCCACCCCAAGATGTCGCTGTTAGTACTGCCGTATCAATCGTTTTTAGTAAATTAGAAAACTTAGTAATTTCCTGCATATCACCTTGTAAAATGGTGATCCCTGGACGGGCTGTAGTATCAACTTGTAGTTTATTTGGGTTTCTAACTAGTAGATATAATTCATGATCAGTATTTTGAATTAGGGCTTCACTTATGTAGTGACCGATACAGCCACTTGCACCTGTAACTAAAATGCGTTTTTTGGTCATAAAATCCATAAAATCATTGAACACTCAAAAACAATTATTGAGAAAATAGCAATCTTCAATATTTAATTATCTGCATTTAAGTAGGTGAACGGAAAAAAACCGAACTATGTAACGAAAAGTAAAATCTCCCAAAACCTCTTCTCTGTTCCCTGTTCCCTGTTCCCTGTTCCCTTGTCATAACGACAATTTTTAACGCCAACCTACTTATCTGGGTTTAATTAATTATCAGGTGGGCAATGCCCACCCAAACGACTAAACCAAAGCGTTGAGGTTTTTTGCGGTTTCAAAGAAGAAAGCGACATTTTCTTCTGGAGTTTGTGGGAGTACACCATGTCCGAGATTGAGGATGTGTCCCCAGTTACCGGCTTTGCGAACGGTGTCCAAAACGCGATCGCGGATGAACTCTTTAGAACCAAACAATACACCTGGATCAAGATTACCCTGTACTTTCACGTGCTTACCCAATCTGGCTCTGGCATCTGCCATATCTACTGCCCAGTCTACAGTAATGATATCTGCACCAGAAGCTGGCATTCTTTCTAAAAGTCCGGCACTACCTGTCACCAACAAAATTAATGGTGTGTCAGGATGAGTTGCTTTGACTTTCTCGAACACCATTTTTTGATAAGGTAAAGCAAAGGTATCATAATCTTGGGGGCTTAATTGTCCCGCCCAAGAATCGAACATCTGCACCACTTGAGCGCCACAATCTATTTGATAGCGGACATAATCAGCAATGGAATCAGCTAATTTAGTGAGTAGCTGATGCAGAATAGTTGGGTCTGAGAAGGCCATGTTTTTGATGATGGAATAGGTTTTAGAACCTTTACCTTCCACCGCATAAGCCGCTAATGTCCAAGGTGCGCCAACAAAGCCTAACACTGTGGATTGATTGCCTACTTCTTTCCGTAACGATTCCAAAATCGTTTTAATAAATGGTAGTGCTGTTTCTGGATCTAGGGGACGCAGTTGTTCAATTTGCTCTTGAGTGCGTATGGGCGAATAAATAATCGGTCCCTTCCCTTCCGCAATATCCATGTCAATCCCCATCCCTGGTAAGGGGGTGACAATATCGGAAAACAAAATTACTCCGTCGGGTTGGAAAGCTCTCCAGGGTTGGAGGGAAACTTCGATCGCTACTTCTGGAATTTCTGAGCGATCGCGGAATGAAGGATATTTTTCCCGCAAATCCCGATATGCTTTCATATATCGTCCTGCTTGTCGCATCATCCAGACAGGGGGACGATCTACTACTTCACCACGTGCAGCCCGAAGGAGGAGAGGAGCCGTTGAGGAAACACCCATTTAACACTTCATCCTAAGTCACTTTTATATGTCACTGTTTAGCTTATCATCCTCAGATTACGCTTTATCAACACATATCAAAAGCTCTTAGGATTGCTTTACTTAACTTAATAAAACGTTAATAGCTGAGGAGGAGCGAACGGCCGTTCGCCCATACAGGAGTCAGAATGTTTGTTATTTTTCATTCCAAATTAGTTCTAACCGTTTTTGTGCTTCTTTCAAAGCTTCTTGAGCAGAAGACTTACCTAATAACGTGGCTTCAATTGCTCTACCTAAACTATCAGCGATACGATTGTATCCCAATGGAGAAGGTAAAGCCTGTGCTACAGGTAACTGATCAAAAAAGACTTTTAATAAAGGGTTGTTATTAATAAATTGCTGATAAGTTTGACTGCGAGCCGAGGAAAAGGTGACAGGTAAAAAACCCGTTTTCATAGTCCATTCTGTTTGGAATTCCTGACTTAAGATATACTCCAAAAATTTGAGTGCAGCTTTTTCTCTTTCTGGTGCTGACTTCATCACAAAAAAACTTGCAGTACCTGTGACTGTAGCAGGTATCTTTCCTGCGGGTATAGGAAATACTTGATGATCAACTTGAGATTTCATAATTAATGTCCAAGGCCCAGTAATTTGCATAGCCACACGACCTGCAAGAAAAGCATCCTCTTCATAACCTCGTTCGGGAGCAGAAAGCATAACTGAACCATCTTCGATCATATCTTGCCAAAATTGTAAGGCCGCGATCGCACCTGCATCAATTAAATTCGGTTGATTATTTCTAATAATCTCTCCCTTAGCCCCAAACAAAAAAGGCAACCAACTAAAAACAGTCCATCCCCCTTTTCCTAAAGGTAGCAATATTCCATACTGTTCAGGTCGATTATCTCCGTTTTTGTCTATAGTTAATTTTTTGGCAACTGCTCGCAATTCTTCCCAAGTTTTAGGTATTTCTGTTATACCTGCGGTTTTAAAAAGATCAGGACGGTAAAAAATACCAATATTACTAGTGTGCATAGGAACAGACCAAATGTGACCATCTAACTGCATTCCTGCTAATAGATTAGGGCGAATATCTGATTTTAGATGCAATTTTTCCACCCAATCTTCTAAAGGTCGAATTGCTCCCAGTTCTGCAAATTGACCAGTATATTCTGGGTATAAACATAAAATATCTGGTAAAGCATTACCCACAAATGCTGTTAATATTTTTGGTAATTGAGGTTCAGGCTGAAAGATAGCTTCAACTTGAATATCCTGATGAGTTCGATTAAATTTGTTTACCAGGGTTTGAAACAAATCACGATTTTGAGGAGGATTTATTGATTGCCATAGAGTTAGATGAATTACCCCATTATCTTTTGGTGCTATTTGCTGACAACCCCATATAGATATCAGACAAAAAGCTAAAATCATTCCTAAACTAGTAAAACGCTTGTTAGATTTAAAAAAATAATTGTAATTTTCTTTGATTTTCGCTAATAAAAAATTAATATTCATATTCAATATTCACTACAAAAATTGGTTATTTTTATATAAATCTCTGATGCTCATGAAGTTAATCACACTTGTTGATTAAAAACCTGCTGGAGCAACATTTCTAAGCTATTGGCACAACTAGACTCACTAAATAGTCGTTCTATTTGCTCAGAACGATTTATTGTTTCTTGAGGGGTTTCTACGTGAGTAATAATTGCTTTTGCCAAAGCATCTACATCACTTGGTGGTACTATAGTTCCAGATTCTAATAATTCGGAAATCTCACGTGGACCAACTGGACAATCACTGGTAATGAAAGTGACTCCACTAGCTATAGCTTCCACCAGCACCATCCCAAATCCTTCATAATGAGAAGCCAGTATAACTGCTCTACATAATGAGAAGTAAGCTCTAGGATTAGGAACAGTTCCTGCAAAAAGAACAATATCATCAATTTTTAAATCAGTTGCCAATGCTTGCATTTCTGTTTCTAAATCACCATCTCCTAGTAAAATTAACCGGATATTAGTGTGATGTTGACTAGCTTGAGCAAATGCTTTAAGTAATGTTGGATGATCTTTTTGAGGATGAAATCTGGCAGCAGATACAAAAGTAATTAACTCAGGATTTTTCAACCAAGATTCGGCACTAGAATTGAGAGGCTGATGATTTGAATCAGGGATAGCGGGATTATAGCATATTGCCATGTGACGAGGATTTAAGCCCAGATTTAAGAATCTTTCATATAGGGTTTTACAAACAAATACTAATCCACTAGCTTGCTGAAGACTACGCAAACTCATCCAATTATCAATACTTATAGATAAGTTTTGAAATATTCCTATCAGTGAGTTAGTCTTGCTTTCAGCCTGTAATTCAGAAATAAAATCAGTATGAATATAGCTAATATATGGAACTAATAAACTCCCAGGAATACTTCGAGAAAGATAAAAAAGTTTGGTTATAAATGCAGTATGGCAAACAATAATATCTGGTTTTAAGTCAGCAATTACTTTATTTAATTGGATAGCTATCCATATTTGATGTATCGCTCCACCAATGTAAAATGAACTACCGGCTACTTTCATGATTATTAGTTGTTTGGCAGCTTTAAAATTTACTATCCATCGTGAATCTAAATCAGTCAATACTACAGTAGAGACTTCATATCCAGTTTTTGACTGGGACGAAATTAGCGAGTCAGCAGTCCTTGGCGCTCCACCAATATTACTCAAAACTAAATGACAAATATGCTGATTAGATTTCACTATTTTATTGGGTTATTCAGGGTAAACACAGGAATATTTGAGAGTAGAAACAACGATTGAATGAAATAAACTATAGCATTTCCTAGTCTAATGAACTACAAAATCATCTGCGTTTATCTGCGTTCATCTGTCTTGAAAAGTTTCCTACGCCGGGAAACCCGGCTTCGAGGAACTTTTCGCTGCGTTTAATTATTACTGCTTGTACCTCACTTGAATGGGAATTGCTATAAACTAAAAAAATTATTGCGTGGCTAAAAAGTTTTTGGTAACACTTGTTTCTGCTCTTGTATAAACATAAGTTTCTGGTTCGGTGATTTTTTGAGTTTTAAAGATTTTTTCTGCTCTTTCCCAAAAATCTGTATCTTCCCCATAGGTAATATGTTTAAATCCACCTAGTTCAAAAAAGACTTTTCTTTTGCCAAAAAATGTCGGACCCAAAACACATTCTCTTAGATTAATTAATTTACCTGGTTGATAATAATCAGCAACAATAATTTCTTCTTCACTAAAGAAACCACCTTCAATCAAATCAATATCTGGATTAGCTTTTAGGTATTCAATGCGAGATTCTAAATGGTTTGGTTTATATGAATCGTCGCTATCTAGCAATGTGATGTATTTGCCAAATGATGCTTGAATTCCCGCATTTTTAGCATAACATTGTTTTTTGTTTTGCTGTTTTAAATAACGAATATTGTTGAATTTTTCTAGATAAGGATTCACTACTTCAAATGTATGATCCAGACTACCATCATCTACTATAATTAGTTCCCATTCTGTAAAAGTTTGATTGATAACGCTATTAATAGTATTATCCAAATATGTTGCTCTATTGTAGGTACAGATGACTACAGATATTTCAGGAATTGGATCAAAGTTTATAGGAGTCATAGAAGATTTATGTCAGTTGAGTAATTGAATTAAGGTTAAGTTAGTCTGAATCAGAGAATAATAAATATCATATAATTATTCTCTGTGAAAATTTATCTGGATTATCTGGATAGAATTTCATCTGAATCTATCTATATGAGGTACAAGAAAATAGTATTAACCGCAGATAGAAGAACATAAACTCAGATTAATTTGTATCTCGGTAGACTAGAAAATATTATGTATTAGTTGGTAATTTTATAAACTAGCATGAGTATCATACCAAGGTTCTTTGATGTTCAGACTTTCTAAGAGAATTTTGCCGATAGAAAAACTATAGATAATTCCATGAACTCCAAATATTTTGTAGTTTATAAAAATTCTTTTATATAGATTAATTACTTCAATTTCTGATAGCCAAGTACCTGGTGTCTCGTCTCCAAACAGTCCACTAGAACCATATTCAAATTGATATGGAATATACTGACCTTCTTTTGCTGGTGAAGGACAAACTTGTTGAGTTACTTTTGCTTGATTTATAGCTTTAAATTTCTGATAACCCAGTTTTTTCAACAACTCCAGTTCCTCAAGTAAAGCATTCCAAGAAGCTTTGGTTGATTCTATGGATATAAATTGTGGTTTAGTATCAAACTCCTGCAATGCCTTAACGCATAATAAATCAGAACCTTCAATGTCTACTTTCAGATAGTAGGGAACACCAAACTCTTCCAAGATGCTTTCAAATCTGCGTCCTTTGACAGTCATCTCCACCGAACGAGTCCCAAAAGCGCGATCGCTTTCCTTTACTCTCTCTGGTGAAATAGTACCCCAAAAACTTCTGTCTAAGTTCGCGTAAAAGGTGATAGGTTCGTCCTTGGGTGAAACAGCAACATTTAAAAGGGTAAGTTGACCACTTTCTACATAAGACTTGAGGCGGTTTTTTGCAGATTCATAAATGTCAGGATGAGCTTCAATACCAATAACTCGAAAGCCTTTTTTTAAATAAAATTCTGTATCTTGACCTGTGTGAACACCAACATCAATTATTAAGTTTCTATCCATAAATTATTTACTCCTCGAATAAATACGATTATTAATTTATCCCGATTTACAGGAATTTTACACTCTTGATGATATCAGAATACAGGTTTATAAGATTAAAAAAAATAATTAAATTTAAATAAAAAAATGGTAACATTTTTGTTATAATAGAGAGACAAAATTTACTTCATTATCAAATTATGGTTAAAGTATCACTTCCTGCTTCTTTAAATCATGATTATCAAGATTCATTTAACTTAAAACACCATTTACAAGAATTTTTGCATTTAGATTCAGAAACACTAGAGCAAAAATTAGCCACAGGTACACAACAGTTAGCCGAGTTAGGACATAGAGATTTTGATTGGGAAACTGCAACTACTTTTTATCGTGACAAAGTGGGAGAAATATATTTATTTGAGTTGGGAGCATGGCATTTAGAATGCCCTGAAAATATTGAAAATACGTTATTTTTGATTGTAAATCATGCCCAAGGTCGGGTGTTAGATTTTGGTGGTGGAATTGGCACTCATACTATTTGTGCTGCCCTTTGTCCTCAAGTTGAACAAGTAATTTATTGTGATATTAATCCTCTGAATCGTGATTTTGTTCGTCATCGAGCTGAACAATTAGGGCTAAGTCAAAAAATAGTTTTTTGTTCAGAAATGCCTCTAGAAGAAACTTTTGATACCATCATTTCTTTTGATGTTTTAGAACATTTACCAGATCCCTGTGAACAGTTGCTTTCGTTCCATCAAGCCTTAACACCAGAGGGTAAAACAATTCTGAATTGGCATTTTTTCAAAGGCTTTAGTCAAGAGTTTCCTGTTCATTTGGATGACCCACAAGTAATAGAAGCCTTCTTCAAAACTATTCAGAGTAAGTTTGTGGAAATTTTTCACCCTTACTATACCACGGCTCGTTGTTACCGTAAGTGGGTTTGAAGAAAATTCCTAGTATGCTGGAATTTCCAATATTCCCTGATCTGCATCCAATGTAACCATTACCCCTACGGGTAACGCAGCATTGGGGCTATCATGACCAAAGGATAAATCTGAAACTATGGGAATTCCTAAATCACCTAACCGTTCCCGCAAAACTTCCTCTACACTGAAGCTAGGTATATTTGATGGTGCGTCACACTTGGTAAAACCTCCTAATGCAATACCACGAACTTTAGATAAAACTCCACTTAATCGCCATTGAGTTAACATTCTATCAATGCGATAAGGTGGTTCTGTGACATCTTCAAAAGCCAAAATTACACCATCAAGGTTAGGTAAAATCGGTGTCCCTAAAAGATGAGTTGCGACTGTGAGATTACCAGGAAGTAACACACCTGTAACTGTACCACCACCCCAACCATGACCCTTTAAAGGTGCGAGGGGACGACCTGCTAAAATGTCAAATAGCCTCTGTATTGACCATTCTGGCTCATCCATCAGGGTAGTGAGTACGGAACCGTGTACACTGGCAATTCCGGCGTTATAGAGACTCCAGAGTAGGGCTGTGATATCAGAAAAGCCGATCAACCATTTAGGATCTGCTGTATTTTGTTGCCAAGTCCAATCTTCCAAGATGCGGGTACTACCAAAACCACCTCTAGCGCAGATAATACCACGACATTCTGGGTCTTGCCATGCTGCTGCTAACTGTTGACGACGGTGATCATCAGTACCAGCAAGATAACCAAATCTATCATCTATGCGATCGCTAATTTCGATACGGTAGCCCTGGGATTTGCAAATTTCTACACTTTTATTAAAAGCCTCAAATTCTCGTAACGCACCGCTAGGGGCAATGACGCGCAGTAAATCACCAGGTTGGAGGGGTGGGGGAATGAACATTCAGAATAAGTAGGTGGGCGTTAAAAATTGTCGTTGGGGTAAGGCAGGGAGCAGGGGGCAGGGGGCAGGGAGCAGGGGGAAAGAGGGTTTCAGCCCTATTTACTTTTCTTCACATACCTTTAAATTTTTCTGTTTACCTACTTATTAGTAATTATATAGACTTAAGTTTGCGGTTCTGGGCGTGAATCTTCCAGATATTCATCTAGTTTTGGTAAAACACGCACTCGATTGATATGATTTAAAGCATATTGTGCTGTAGCTTGTACTTCTGGATCTTCGTCTTCCAAAGCATGGCGTAACATCTGACTCATCTGACCCATCATGTCATAAATGCGAGATAAATCACGAATAGCATTTTGTCGGACTTGGGGATTTTCATCTTGGATAGAAATAGCTAAAGCCCGGTTCATTGGTTTGAGTGTGCGAATGCCGATTTCTGCCAAAGCTGACAAAATTAAACTATGTTGTCGAGAATCAGCACTTACCATCAAGTCTACTAATGGCTTCATGGCACGGGAATCTCCTTGCTGACCTAAATGCCAAATAGCCTTGCGTCGTTTTGTAGCATCATTGCTGTGTAAGTCTTTCATCAATTCATCAGCAATACTCAATGCGGAAATTACAGTAGATTGTTGAGATGTTAATAATTCTGTTGATCCTGGAAAGGGGATAGTGGGTGCAGGATTTAAAAAAAATCTTGGACTTTTTTGAGAGGATGGATTTAAAAGTAGTTGTTCTGAGTTTGTAGATTCTATACTTGGTTTACTTTCAGATAACCTTTGTGCAAGATAAAACAATATACCCAGAGTCCCTACAACTCCAAAACTTATCAATCTCCACCAGATGAAATTATCTTTTTGGTGTTGTATTTCAGGATTTTTCGCTTCAGTGATAGCAGCAGTATTACATTTAATTTTCTCTGATAAAACCGATTTAAGATGCTGTCTAGTAGCCCAATCAGCAATACCATCTGCTCTTTTTAAACCTTGTGATTGCTGAAATTGAGCTAAAGCATTTTGGGTGCTGGAACCGTACTTTCCATCGAGGGAGCCACTATAGTAACCTAAGGCTTTGAGTTGGACTTGAATGACTTGTACTTCTGCATCTTGAAGCCCTGGAGTAAGAACTGTTGCTGAATTAGGTGTTAAGTCAACTGCATCTTTAACCCCTGGAGTAAGAACTGTTGCCGAATTAGGTGTTAAGTCAACTGTAGCCGTGATAGCGCGGCTGGGGTAGAAACTAAGTCCAATAAAAGAAGTTAATATTAGAATGGACTGGGGAATTATTGATTGATAATTGGTATTTGGTAGTTGCATTTTATCCCTCATATGCCTAATCTCCCACTGACTTGGTTCGGGTAAAATTTCTGGTTGAGATTCTCTCAGCACTAAGGTGATTTGGGGCTACTTTTTGCTGACAGATGCTTCTAAAACTGGTGGCTGTTGATTAGTGTTTTCACTAATAATAACTTTCTGATTTTTCCCTGCTAAAGTTTCCCGTTGGTTGATTAAATAAATACTAATTAAAGTCAGGAATACTCCTACCCATTGAATAGGGGTGAGAACTTCTGAAAGAAAAATATTACCAAATATTAATGCAAAAACGGGAGTGAGAAAAGTCAGAGAACTCAGACTAGTCAGATTTCCACTAGAAGCAAAGTAGAAAAATAAACCGTAAGCGATCGCACTTCCGAATATTGTGGCATAACTTAAAGCTAACCAATCAGATATTACTAGATTTTGCCACTGTTGTACTTCCACCACTGAGGAGATGCCCCACAAAGGCAAACCAGCCAAAATCATATGCCATCCTGTAGCCGTTACCGGGTCAGCATATTTACATACATAGCGGATGAGTACGGTTCCCACAGCCATTGACAAAGCTGCTAGTAACATCAACCATTCACCACTGGCAAATAATTGTTGCCAATTATCGGTTGTGATATTTACTCCTGAGTCAAGAAGATGAAAAATCCACTCTTGGGGTAAGCCAATTAAACTAATACCCATAACTCCCAATCCTAACCCCAGCCATCCCCACAAACCAATATGTTCTTGAAATAACCATAAACACAACAAAGCCACAGCCAAGGGTTGAGAGTCAATCATGACAGAACCTAACCCTGCACTGGTTCTTACTAACCCCTCTGCCAAAAAACCTTGAAATAACATACCATCCACAAGGGCAAATATAACAATCCACAGCCATGCTAACCACCCTTGAGGTTGGGGTTTACCCATGAATGCGGCAGCTATCAGAATTAACACACCCGCAGGTAACAAACGCACCCCTGCCATGAATAGGGGTGTGGTATGAGGTATGACTCCTTTCATGGCTACCATTGCCGTACCCCAAAGGAAAAAGGGGGCAATTAATAGTAGGGAAGCTACGGTAGATTTAGAACCTCTGAGTTGCAGTTGCATGAGTTAACTATGGTCTTTGGTGAATTACGTCAAAAAATCAGTTTACCTAATTTTACAGAATCATGTATTTTTGCGATACTTTCTTGACGAGAGGCTTTGTCAACGGCTTATTCTTCCGGGGTAGCAAACATAGTGTGAGAAATTCGACTTGTTTTACCTTACTTACACAAAATATAATTAAGTAGCCATCATGAACTGTGTACACCAGAACACATGAAAAAAAACTTCTTATTCCCCTAACAGGGAACTCTTAACAGTTTCAGCTATCTGTCATCCCCAAGTTTTCTGATTTCTCAGACCAAAAATGCACACTTTTGATTGCCCGTGCCTACCACCGCCCAATCTAGCGCAGCGTTCCCCTGTTGCGTCAACAAGAGCGATCGCTTGACATTCAAGACAGTCGCTACAAACAATGAACAAGGTATTGTTAGAGAAATTGATAAAATGTCTTTTTTGTCAAAGAATCTCTTCAACTCTGCTATTTATTTATGTCGTCAGTCTTTTTTCAAAAATCAACTAATACCAACATTTAACAGGTTAAATCTTCTATCAATTGCATCACTCTTTCTTTAACTTCATCACGAACACGGTAAAAAGTATCAATACCGTGACCTTCAGGATCATCAAGTTGCCAATCTGCAAAAACTTCTCTTGATACCCACGCTTCTGGTAAATTGACTCCACAACCACACAAGGAAATTACAGCATCAAAATCTTCAGGATTAAAATCACTTAAAGCTTTAGAACTTTGATTACTAATATCAATGCCGATTTTTGCCATAACTTCAACGGTAATGGGATCTACATGACTTGATGCTAAACCAGAACTAGCAACGGCAATTTTACCTTCTCCTAAAGTTTTTGCAAAACCTTCTGCCATTTGGGAACGACGGGAATTTTTTTTGCAAACAAACATGACTTTTTTCATGATTCTTGTAGTTGTTAAATAAAGGTTTTTAAAGGTTTTCATATCCCCGACTTCTTAGAGAAGTCGGGGATCTAGTTGTTTTTTTCTTTGCGTTCACTGTGACGGTCTGTGAGATAATCAACTTGGTCACGTAACAGCAAAGTAAACTTATATAATTCTTCCATGACATCAATTACTCGGTCACGATAAGCAGAATCTTTCATTGTTCCATCTTCATGAAATTCTTGATAAGCTTTGGCTACTGAAGATTGATTAGGAATGGTAAACATTCGCATCCAACGCCCTAAAATTCGCATGGTATTAACGGCGTTAAAAGATTGAGAACCGCCACTTACTTGCATTACTGCTAAAGTTCTTCCTTGGGTTGGTCTAACTGCACCAATACTCAAGGGAATCCAATCAATTTGGTTTTTCAAAATCCCGGTAATGTTACCGTGCATTTCTGGAGAAGACCAAACTTGACCTTCAGACCAGGTACTCAATTCTCGTAGTTCTTGAACTTTGGGATGAGTATCACTAACACTACCATAAATTGGTAATTCACGAGGATCAAAAAACCGGATTTCTGCACCAAATTCTTGAATTATTCTGGCTGCTTCTTCTGCTAATAAACGACTATAAGAACGTTCGCGCAAGGAACCATATAAAAATAATATTCTGGGTGGATGATCGAATTTTGTCATTGTTACTCCCTTTATTCTTGAAAATCTCTAAAGTTATGAGAAATTATGCCATAAACTTTGACTGCAAACTGTGAACCTAAAATTGGTGCTACCCAATAAACCCAATGATGTTGCCAAATTCCTCCTACTAAAGCAGGACCAAAAGAACGGGCAGGATTCATACTTGCACCAGTAATCGGACCCATAAAAGCTGCTTCCATTGCTACTGTTAAACCAATAGCTAAACCAGCAAAACCAATATGGGCGCGACGATCTAATCCAGATCCTAAAATCACAAACATGAGAATAAATGTCAGAACTATTTCTAATATAAAAGATTGCCACCAATTACCATTGAGAGGTAAAGTTGCACCTAAATTAGCAACGTTTCCCAAACTAATTAGTAGTAAACTAGAAGCAAATATAGATCCTATTAATTGGGCAAAAATATAGGGTAATACTCTCCTTTTGGGAAAAAATCCACTAGTCCAAAATGCTAGTGTGACTGCTGGATTAAAATGTGCGCCGCTGAGATGTCCTAAACTGTAAATTAATGCCGCTACTACAGCCCCAAATACAAAACTAATTCCCAAATGGGTAATAGCACCTTGACTGATGTTGTTTACCATCACAGCACCAGTCCCAGCAAATACTAAGATAAAAGTACCAATTGCTTCTACTAAAACTTCTGTCCTAAATTGATAAATTTCTTGGAAAAATGACTTCATTAAATTCAAATTGCTTTTGTTTATCAATACCTTGTCCATTTTTTTGTAGGTTGGGTTAAGCGACAGCGTAAACCGATGCATTTGTTGGGTTTGATGCTATTGCTTTGCGAACACGCAGTGTCCCGCAGGGATACATTCACGTTCCACAACCCAATCTACAAATCAAGACTTTTTTCGATTTGCACAAAGTATTCTGATACTGACAGTATTTATATATCATTTCAAAAAAAATTGATGTGTCAAGTACTAGGATACCACCCTATACAAAAATTAATCAAAAAAAATTGATGTGTTGGATGGCAGACTTATGATTTTGGTCTTATCGACCTTGTTAATCACGGCAAGAACGAGGTGTTGGCATGAGATTATTGATGGAAAAATCTGCTAAATATTGTTCTAAAACCCGAAATTGGGGCAAATTTAAACTGTAATAAATCCAGCGTCCTTCATGACGTGCATTAACTAAGCCAGCGTCTTTGAGGGTCTTGAGGTGAAAAGACAGTTTTGATTGACTGACCTCTAAAGCATCACATAAGTCACATACACAAAGTTCACGTTGACGCAGAAGTTCTATAACGCTAATTCTAATCGGGTCAGATAGGGCATGAAACCCAGTTACAATTAAATTGTGAGCAGCAATTGGCATTATCTTAAGTTAAAAATTTAAAATGGGTTGAAAATTGGTAATTTCGACAAATTACCTTGGTTGAGTAGGAGGCTTAAAAAATGACGACTAAATCTATTGACTCATAGATTATGAGTCAAAAATTGTCCTTACTCTCAATATTCAACACATCCACTGTACCGAAATTCTAAATTATCGGAAAATCCGCTAAAATTGCACAGTGTGATGAAAAACCTATTATCAAAATATAACTATAATTTTACCCAGTTCCATTCTGAACACTAACGCAGCAGCGGAAATGTGGGAACAGAGGGGATATACAGTTAAAAACAAGTAGGCTAAAGAAACGGGGAAACTAACGTGAGTTCTGAATTTGATTACGATTTAGTTATTATTGGCGCAGGTGTAGGTGGACATGGTGCAGCCCTACACGCCGTTAACTATGGTCTGAGAACAGCGATTATTGAAGCGGCAGACATGGGAGGAACCTGTGTTAACCGGGGCTGTATTCCCTCTAAGGCGCTGCTGGCTGCTTCTGGAAGGGTGCGGGACTTACGTAATGCCCACCACCTGAAATCTTTGGGAATTCAAATTGATAATGTAGAATTTGATCGACAAGCGATCGCAAATCATGCCGATAATCTTGTTTCTAAAATTCAAGGAGACTTAACCAATAGTCTCAAACGGTTGGGAGTCGATATCATTCGCGGTTGGGGAAAAGTCGCTGGTACACAAAAAGTCACCATCACTACAGACAAAGGTGAAAAAACTATCACGGCTCAAGATATCATTCTTTCTCCCGGTTCTGTTCCTTTTGTTCCTCCCGGAATTGAGTTAGATGGTAAAACTGTATTTACCAGCGACCAAGGAGTAAAATTAGAATCTCTACCGGAATGGATTGCAATTATTGGTAGTGGTTACATCGGTTTAGAATTTTCTGATATTTACACCGCTTTGGGCTGTGAAGTCACGATGATTGAAGCCCTAGATCAATTAATGCCAGGATTTGACCGTGATATTGCTAAACTGGCAGAACGAGTTTTAATTAACCCTCGTCCCATTGAAACCAGAGTGGGAATATACGCCAAAAGAATCATTCCCGGTTCTCCCGTCGTCATTGAGTTAGCAGACTTCCAAACTAAAGAAGATGTAGATGTGTTGGAAGTAGATGCTTGCTTAGTAGCTACAGGCCGCATTCCCGCTACCAAAAATCTCGGTTTAGATTCTGTAGGTGTGGAACTGGATAAACGGAATTTTATTCCTGTTAATGACAGTATGGCGGTACTTTCATCTGGTGAAGTTGTCCCTCACCTCTGGGCTATTGGCGACGCAAATGGGAAGATGATGCTGGCACACGCGGCTTCGGGTCAAGGTATTATTGCTGTGGAAAATATCCTTGGTAAAGACAAAAAAGTAGACTATCGCAGTATTCCCGCAGCCGCTTTTACCCATCCTGAAATTAGTTATGTGGGTTTAACAGAAACAGCAGCCCAAGAATTGGGTTTAGCGGAAGGATTTGAAATTTCTACTAGCAAAAGTTATTTCAAAGGTAATTCTAAAGCTTTGGCAGAAAATGAAACTGATGGCATCACTAAGGTGATTTATCGTAAAGATACTGGTGAAGTTTTAGGTGTACATATTTTCGGTTTACACGCTTCTGATTTGATTCACGAAGCCTCCGCAGCAGTTGCTAACCGTCAATCTGTACAGCACCTTGCTCATTTGATTCACGCCCATCCTACACTGTCAGAAGTGCTAGATGAAGCCTATAAAAGAGCGATCGCAAGTTAGAAGAAGGTGACAGGGAACAGATGACAGGTGACAGAAGTTAAGAAGTAAGAAAGTTAAATATTTCTCCTTTGCTTCCCTATTCCCTGTTCCCTGTTCCCTGTTCCCTGTTCCCTGTTCCCCAGTCCCCAGTCCCCAGTCCCCAGTCCCCTATTCCCCAAAATGCAAATTCGTCGTCGTTCACCTAGTCAGGCTATTGATATTTCCATATTGCGCTATCAGATAGCGATGCCAGATTCCACACCAAATAACATTTTAGAGGAAATTGTTTGGCAAAAAGAGATAGAAGTTGAGCAAATGCGGGAAAGGCAGCCTTTGGCAGAATTGCATAAAACAATCCTTTCTGCACCTCCAACCCGTGATTTTGTCGCCGCACTCCGTCAAGGTAAAACCAAACCCGCACTGATTGCTGAAGTTAAAAAAGCTTCTCCTAGTAAGGGTGTTTTACGTGCAGATTTTGACCCAGTAGAAATAGCTAAATCTTATCAAGCAGGTGGTGCTAGTTGTCTTTCTGTACTCACAGATACTAAGTTTTTTCAAGGTAGTTTTGAAAACTTATCTTTAGTTCGTGCTGCCGTAGATTTACCATTACTATGTAAGGAATTTATCATTTATCCTTATCAAATGTATTTGGCGCGAATTAATGGCGCAGATGCGATTTTATTAATTGCAGCAATTCTCAGCGATCAAGATTTACAATATTTTGTCAAAATCGCTAATAAGCTGAAAATGGCGGCTTTGATTGAAGTCCATAGTTTAGAAGAAATTGATCGAGTTTTACCCTTAGATGGTGTTAAATTAGTCGGTATAAATAATCGTAATCTAGAAGATTTTTCTGTAGACTTACAAACTACTTGTCAGCTACTATCCGCTAGAGGTAGTCAATTGCAAGAAAAGAATATTTTTGTAGTCAGTGAATCAGGACTTCATAACTCAGAAGATATAAGTGTAGTGGAAACAGCAGGTGTTTCAGCAGTGCTGATTGGTGAGTCGTTAGTCAAACAACCAGACCCGAAATTAGCAATTACTAATCTTTTTGGGAAATAACAGCAATAGGGAATAGGGACGCGAGGAGGGAGAGACGCGGGGACGCGGAGAGGGGGAGACGCGGGGACGCGGAGAGGGGGAGACGCGGGGATTGGGTATTGGTTTTTCTCCAATCACCTTTTCCCCAATCACCTTTTCCCCAATCACCTTTTCCCCAATCACCTTTTCCCCAATCACCTTTTCCCCAATCACCTTTTCCCCAATCACCAATCACCTTTTCCCCAATCACCTTTTCCCCAATCACCTTTTCCCCAAACTTTGTTTGCTGTGTAACAATTTAGTGGACAAGAGATACACTCTGAGTAAGATGAAATCTCAAAGAAAGCCAACTCAAACTAACTTCATGGAGCAACTTCCTCTACCTGCACCTATCCATTATGAACTTATACTTCAACTGTTAGAGAAGCAAACCATGAGCGCAGTAAGTCAAAACCAAGATTTACGGCATCAGGTGACTCAGCTAATTATTACCATGCGAAAAGCTGCGGCGCAACAGAAGCGACTGGAGGAAATTTGTCAAGCTGCTGCTATCGCGGTTGACCATCGTTGGTCACTTAATCATCATGGGGAAAAAGTCATTACTCCTGATTAATACCTAGTGAATATGTCGCTCTCTCAGGTACTATAAACTGATGACGAAATTTGTAGATGAATATCTAAAATTTGCCATTAGATTTAATCATTCTCACACAATTTTGACTTTTATTTGATTTTTAGGATAGACATAATGGACGATAAGTTGATGTTGATGATTCCTGGACCAACCCCAGTTCCAGAAGCAGCTTTACTAGCATTAGCCAAGCACCCAATTGGACACCGCACCAGTGAATTCAGCAACATGATGGGTGAGGTGACAGAAAACCTCAAATGGCTACATCAAACAGCAAGTGATGTGCTAATGCTGAATGTTAGTGGTACGGGTGCAGTGGAAGCTGGAATAATTAATTTTCTCTCACCAGGCGATCGCATTTTAGTTGGTTCTAATGGTAAATTTGGTGAACGTTGGGTAGAAGTAGGCCAAGCTTTTGGTCTTAATGTCGAAACTGTTACCGCAGAATGGGGACAACCCTTAGACCCCGCAGAGTTTGCACAAAAGTTGCAAGCAGACACCAACAAGGAAATCAAAGCTGTAATTATCACCCACAGCGAAACGTCAACGGGTGTCATCAATGATCTTGAAGCTATCAACCGCCACGTCAAAGAACATGGTCAAGCCTTAATTATCGTTGATGCTGTCACCAGTTTGGGTGCTTACAATGTCCCTGTAGATGCTTGGGGTTTAGATGTAGTCGCTTCTGGTTCTCAAAAAGGCTACATGATTCCCCCCGGTTTAGGATTTGTTTCTGTCAGTCCTAAAGCGTGGGAAGCTTACAAAACTGCGAAGTTGCCAAAATATTATTTAGATTTAGGTAAATATCGTAAAGCTACCGCTAAAAATACAACTCCTTTTACTCCCCCAGTTAACTTAATGGTGGCATTACACACCACTTTGGGGATGATGAAAAAAGAAGGGTTGGAATCAATCTTTACTCGTCACGAACGGCAAAAAAATGCTACTCGTGCAGCAATGAAAGCCCTAAATTTACCATTGTTTGCTGCTGATGAATGTGCAAGTCCCGCAATTACCGCTGTAGCCACCCCAGGAATAGAGTCCGATAAAATTCGGTCATTGATGAAAAAACGGTTTGATATTGCTTTAGCTGGTGGTCAAGATCATCTGAGTAATAAGATTTTCCGCATTGGTCACTTGGGTTTTGTGAGCGATCGCGATATCCTCAGTTGTATAGCATCCTTGGAAGTAGTTCTCTTAGAACTGGGTCTGGAAAACTTTAATTCTGGTGCAGGTGTAGCCGCAGCAGCAAGAGTTTTTGGAAAATCTTGATTAGTCAATCAATTTTAGATTTACGTTAGCGAAGCGTACGCAGCGCAGCGAGTATTTTGGATTTTGGATTTACTCCACCTTCAAGTGTGGAGCTTGAGGATTTTAAATAGGCGTTAGCGAAGCGTAAGCAACGCAGCGAGTATTTTGGATTAATTCCGTCCTAAAGGGGCGGGGCTTGTACCCAAAATTCTATAGTCCAAAATCTAAAATTTAAAATCTAAAATTTTTCGGCCATTTGGTTATAAATCTTTGACCAATAATATTATTAAAAGAGCGTGTTAAACAAATAACACGCTCTTTTAGTTTGAATGTCAATGAGGATAAACTGTCTGAATTAATCGTTCTATCTATCAAACTTTGCACAAGGCAGAGTTGATGGGACATACTTCAATTCTCCCGAATTAGCTCAACTGTTCTCAATTTAAATTGACAATGATCAACAGCAATCCATTTTCTAATTTTGAATTTCTAATTTTGTGAACATAGCTCCTCTGCAAGAGGCATTTTCAATTGCTTACCTATGCCGTCTCCAGCCAATCATAAATTTGTTCCAACTGCTCTAGAGTAATTAACCCATACTGCCAAAGAATCATGGTTAATGAGCCTGGATCTTGCTCACGATGACGCAGGGCGACAGAAAGGGAATCGGTAGAAATTGCCAAATCTTCTTGGAGAAAATTAATTAATCGAGAATATCTTGATGGTGCCATTTGTATCTCACCTCCTTGAGCAGAGTGTATTATCATCTATCTGTTCCTTATTTCTGAGTATTATGTAGCCAGTATTTTATGTGTCACTATGCTGTTAACTGATCAATACCTCAGTCTAAAATCCAAAATTCCTTGACTTGATCTTGTGTACTTTTCTGTACTGTTTATGTGATGTCACATTGAGTTAAAAAGATTTCATAGCCTATACTCCTCTATTGACGACTAGTTACACTTACGTCAAAGGGAAGATTTTTGCATAAACTCTGAAATTGTTATCCTGTCTAGAAAGCAAAGATGAAAATTGGATTTGGGCAGCAATAAAGCTTGATGTTATTAACGCTACTGGTAAATATTAACCTCTTATCTGTGAATTTTACTATTCTACGTAATATTTTTTTTACAAAGAAATCTTCATTAAAACTTTACAGTTCCTTCACAAAGTCAGCTTCCACATTCTGATTACTGAGAATTACCAGGATTTAAGAACTCAATTTCGAGATGATCACCTACTTGCAAGCCTAATTCTTTAGCTCGTTCGGCTCGCAATTCAATCACTTGGTTTATGGGTACATTAGGCCCGTAGGTGGGACAAGGCTCATCCTGACAGGAAGGTGCAGCGGTTTGAATGTATTTGACTTTCCCATTTTCCATAAAGACCATATCCAAGGCTACAGGTACATTCTTCATCCAGAAACTTACGGGTTGTGCTGAAGGAAAAACAAACATCATTCCCTGATCATCTGGTAAAGCAGGCCGATACATCAACCCCATCATCTGCTGTTCTGGTGTTCGCGCTACTTCTAACTTAATTTTTGTTCCTTTAGGGATAGTAGCTTGAGCCGTAATTGGCAGATTTTGACCTTTAGACACTGGTGCTTGCACTTGGGAATCTGATGTAGTAGTAGTGGGAGAGTTAGCTATGGTTGGTGGAGAACAGCCCATTAGCAAAACACTCAGGAAGATAGAAAACAAACTTAGCAAACGGAACATAAGCTATTCAAAATTCAAGTGTTAATTGCGGTTTTTGTAATTTAGACTTCGATTTTACAGAAATTTTCGCAAAATAGCTCACTATTTTAAGTTATTTTTTTGTGATCAACATCATATTAAAAATCCCACCTTTATATGAAGGTGGGAAATTAGACATTTTTGGTGTGATTTAAAACTCTAAAATAAGTGTTGTGGTTACTTTGTGACTAATATAGAAGGTGACAGACAGATGGCAGGAGACAGGGAGTATGGAGAAAGAAGGTTTCACTCTACTTAATTGCTGATCAAAACAGTTCTCCGCGTCCCTGACTTAATTAGCAGTTGACTGAGCTTCTTGATAAATTATTTCTTGAAACTGAATCATATCTTTCTGCGGATCTGCCAGACTAACCTTAACTAACAATTGTTCACCTAAATTCACAGAACGTCTAAAAGCCATTGGCAACTGTAAACCTAAATCTTCTAGTAAGATTAATGCCAAGTTGCTATCTTCCCGTAACCACATCAAGACTGTTATTTGCCATACTTGCTGAGGATAACGACGTAAATACTCTAGAGCATAGTATCTGTTAGTTTGTCGTTCCACCATTGTCACTTCTTGAGTGGTACTGGTGACAGTCATCATCACTTCTTTGAGTTGTTCAGCAGAGAAGGGTAAAACTTCGCCTCGCAAGTGTGCCTTGAGTTGGAAGTGGGTGAGTAAATCACTGTAACGCCGAATCGGGGAAGTTGCTTGGGTATAGGTATCTAAACCCAAACCAGCATGACGCACAGGTGTAATGCTCATTTCACTCTTGGGCATACAACGACGCATGGCACAGGAACGAACAAACCCGGCAGGAAGTAGTAGTAATTCTTGTTCTGGGGGTAATTCTGGTTGGGGTTGTCCGCGAAATGGTAATGGTATATTATGTGTTTGACCGTAACGTGCCGCTACTTCTCCGGCAAGAATCATCATTTCTGCTACCAACTGCCGAGAAGAGGAATCATCTAAAATGTCAATGCTGATATCATCGTCTTTGACTTTGATCATCGCCTCTGGCATATTGATGCTGATGGCTCCTTGATTATACCGCCAAGCTTTGCGTCGTTGTGCAGAATTAGCGATCGCAGCAATTTCTGGTTCTGCTTCTACTCCCAATTCCAACATCTCGTCTACATCTTCATAGGTGAGGCGATAAGTCGGCTTCATCAAGCTAGGATGAATGCAGTAATCTTCTACAGATCCAGTTTGATCTAAAACAATGCCAAAGCTGAGAGCGCAACAAATTTTCCCTTGTACCAAACTCATCGGGCCTGTAGCTAATACCTCCGGAAACATAGGAATCATCCCCGTCGGTAAATAAACTGTACTCCCCCGCTTTCTCGCTTCTAAATCCAACTCATCTTCTGGGATTAACCACCTAGTCGGGTCGGCAATATGTACCCACAGCCTTTCCCGACCATCTGCTAGTAATTCCCAACTTAATCCATCATCTATCTCCGTAGTACTTTCGTCATCGATTGTGTATACTTTCAGATGAGTCAGATCCAAACGATTTACATCTAAGTCAGTTGGGGGAAAATCTAAGCGTTGTTGCGCCACTTCTAACACCTTGTTGGGAAACTGAACGGGAATTGAAGAACGACGCAGGAACAGGTTTTCATGGTTATTCCACCAACCTATGTCTATTAATAGTTGAAAGGCTGCTTGGGGTGTAGCAGACCGTCCCAGCATATTCATAGTTTCTAACACTGGTACACCGGGAGGATATGCACGAGCTAAAGAGTCGAAGTTTACCCCCGTTCGCACAATGTCTGCCAATAGCACCGCGTATTTTTCCAGTGCTTCCAAGCGCTGGCGGTCATGGCGTTGCCATTCTACGGTTTCACCCTTAAGTGCCTGTTCTACACGTCCTAAAAATTCCTGCTGTCCCTTTGCTTTTTGGGTTTCTACTTCAATCTGGTGTTTGCGTTCTGCTACTTGTGTAGCTGTACGCGGTTCATAAGCATCGCTTTTTTGCTTAAAATAGAGTTTGTCTTCTGATAACAAGCAATGAGCAGCGTAACACTGAACTGAATTTGATTCAGAAAACAGCAAATTGGCCATTTGGCTGGGGGTGACAGTTTCTCCATCTTCCACCAGCAATTCCCAAGCTACTTCTAAGCTAGAAGCATCTAAGTAAGGCTTTACTTGTTCTAAAAAGCTGGCAATTTCCGAGGGCTTGTAAGTTTGTCCGTTAACTGTATAAGTTATTTGTCGAGGCGCGAGGCTGTGGGATTGTCCTCGTTCATCTACTACAAACCAACGGGTCTTGCCGTCTGGACGATCTACTATTCCTAGACGGCTATCGCCTTGAACCCTAAATTCAACTAGCGTCCCCTTGTCCACAACTCTCGCACTTTAGTAATTTTAGATTTTAGATTTTAGATTTTGGATTAAATAATTACTATCTAATCCCCAATCTGATGATTTGAAATGGGGAATGCTGTTATACATTCCTTTACTCTTAGTCAAATTTTAGATTTTGGACTCAAAGGAACGTTTAATTAAGTATTGCTAACGTTACTTTTTTTTGGATTATTTCTCAAATCCAAAATCCAAAATCCAAAATCTACTTAGCCTTCTGCATTGATGAATGGCAACAAGGCCACAATCCGAGAGCGTTTAATCGCCAATGTTAGGTGACGTTGTTGCTGAGATGTCAACCCAGTAATCCGCCGAGGTAAAATCTTACCACGCTCGGTGATAAATTTACGTAATAAATCAACGTCTTTATAATCGATTGGTTCTCCTGGCTTAATTGGCGACAGGCGACGACGATAATAACTCATCTTTACTTAATTTCCTTGTGAACAGTGTGTTTGTTACAGTGGGTGCAGAACTTTTTCAGTTCTAAGCGGCCAGTGGTGTTCCGACGGTTCTTGGTGCTGGTATAGCGAGAAACGCCTGGAGAACGCTTGTCTGGATTGGTACGACACTCGGTGCATTCTAGTGTCACTATTATGCGGGCACCTTTACTCTTAGCCATAATCTTACAAACAGTAAAGCCTGGAGAGATTTAACACAAATGACTATCTTCTCACATTTCGCTGCACTTTTTCAACTAATCGCTTAATTTTTAAATCCAGTGAATAGCCACGCCGCGAGGAAACGATGATTGTCTTAGCATAGCGGTCATGTAATGCCTGCCGCATCTGAGTATCTGATAAGGCGGCACCACAATCAATTGCCAGGGGAAGTACTAGCAGTATAGCAGTGGGATTAGCTATTATATTGCTCAAGCTAATGGAGAGTAGCAAGGAACAAGGGCAAATAATTACTTCGCGCTGCAATAATGCTGGTAATTGAGGTATTCTGCCGACTATTTGCCCATTATTATCAAGTTCTAAAATTTTTAAATCAACCGCCCAACGCCCTAAACTTTGCCCGTGATTGTTGTACACCACTAGCACCCGTAAAACTAGCCAGGTGAGGATAAAAACGAAAATTTGAGCAAATTGAATGCCACTATTACCGCTTCCCAGCAGGGAAGCAACTAACCAAACACCAAGAAAATCTATCCCCAGTGCCATGCCCCGACGCATAATTTCTGCCTTAGGATAGTGTTTTGGTGGGACTTTAACTATAGTCATACACAATAAGTGTTTATGTTTAGGTGTAGGGAATTAATTATTGCCCTTATTCCTAATATTAAAGCGATAATTTGAGTAGTTGTGGCATGAATCTATTTGGAACTTGCCAGCAGCAAAGATCAGGAGTTGGTTAAAATCATCAATTTATTTGTATTTTTGAGGATTACCCACAATGACATCTATAGGCATGGCTGCTACTCAAATTTCCATCAGCATCATCATTCCCATGCTGATTTCTATTAATGATCGTGATTATCTACAGTTTAAAGAATTGGAAAAAGCCTTTGTTACTGAAAATAACGTTGAAATTTGGCAGGATGTTTTCAACTTCCGCATTTTACCAGCACTTGATCAACAATCTAAAAAATGGCTGTTACAAGCGTGGTGTGGTGAAGGAATTGCCAGTGTGAAGGATTTAGTTTGATCGAACTTTTTTTGTAATAACATGGTGAAGTGATAGTAGAGTCAGATGATCTTTTATCTCATTCCTAGTCTTTGATTGGGAATGAGATAAAATGAGATAAAATATTGAGTAGATAAGCACATTTGATTTATGCACGGAGTTTTTAAAACGTATCCTTGACGGGAGGCGTATGACTCCTAGGTCGTCATGCAAGTTATAGCCATACCGCTCCAGACGCAGAGAGCGCAGAGGTAGTGTGTGGAGTACGTCACGATTGCTATAAGTACCCAAGCAAAATTAATTGTACATATTGATTGAAAACAAGAATGTCTGTATTTCTTACCTGTTCCCTGTTCCCTGTTCCCTGTTCCCTGTTCCCTCTCCTAATACCAATTCTCTATGAAGATGCGCCAAATTAGATAGGAAACGAACCGCGAAGGCGCGAAGGACGCGAAGAAAGAAATAAAAGATCAAAAAATTTGGCGCAGGCTCACAAAGAAATGGTATAACTATAAAATTTATTTTGCACGACTACTTAATTTACAAAACCTATGATTAAAATCAACCCAAATGATGCCAAATGGAAATAAAAACTTGGGTAAGCAATAGTTAAAAATATAATGGTATGATTTTGTCAGTTTTCGGAGATATTTAATGACTTCGGATATTCAAAAGATTAGATGGGGAATTCTCGGTACAGGTAAGATTGCTGAGAATTTTGCCTTAAGTCTGACAGGGCTTGAGAGTGCAGTCAAGCAATCAGTAGCTTCAAGGAATCCCCATAACGCAGTCCGTTTTTCCCAACAATTCGGTTTTGCTAATGCCCATCCAACGCTTCAGGACTTCTTCAATGATCCGGAGATTGATGTAATTTACATCGCTACACCAACTAGTTTACATCAGGAACACTGCCTCATGGCACTGAACAGCGGAAAAGCTATTCTCTGCGAAAAACCATTTACTCGCTCATGGGAAGAAGCATACCAGGTAGTGGAACAATCCCGCTCACTTGGTCTATTCTGCATGGAAGCAATGTGGATGCGATTTAACCCATTCATTCAGGAATGCAAACAACTAATTCAACAAAAATACATCGGAGATATCTGTTCGCTGAACGCGGGAATCGGTTACAAAAAAGATTTAGCAAAGTTAGGACAACCAGAAGATGGCCGTGGGGCAATGTTAGTCTTTGGCTGTTATGCCCTTAATCTTGCATTCTTCTTATTTGGGGAACCGCAAAATCACCAGTGTCAGGTAATTCGCACAGATGCAGGTGTGGATGTCAATTGTGCAGTCATTCTAGGTTATCCGAACCATACTGTTTCCATCACTGCCACTATTAACGGTACACAGTCCAATGATGTTCACATTGTGGGTACAGATGGGTGCATTCATATCCCATCACCATTTATAGATCCAACCAGTATGCAGGTGATTAGCAACCAAGCTCAGGAAATTGGATTAACAGAGCGAATCGGCAGGAAGTTGGGAAGAATGGCCAAACCTTTAACTGGGTTATTTCCGCAATATACGAATCCCGTCAGGATTGGCCTTATTAGGGAAGCGGAAGAAACTATGCGCTGCCTACGTTTAGGTTTAACGGAAAGTCCCATAATGCCGCTGAACGAGTCCCTGGCAATTCATCAACTTCTTGACACGATTCAATCATCTAGTCACTAAGAGACTTCCAAATAAAAAAATATCCCGTCCTTTTGAGAGCAGGGGGGCAGGGAGCGGGGAGCAGGGGGAGGAAAGGTGATTTTAGTTGCAGAAATTTGGATAGCGAAGCGCTGCTGCAAGCAGTTCATCTTTTTTGTGGAGTTCTCTAAAAATGACTTCAGTAGGATATTCAGATCAAGGGTTGAATGGGGGGAAAAGTGGTTTGAATTTCCTTGTGATAGTTAAACTGCTGCGGATACTGAAGACATTCAATCAACTCAACTATGTGAAGTCCTAACTCACCAGAAAGTCGGTGAGGTTGGTCATTTTGGATTGAATCAAGCATATCTTGAGGTCCGCGAAAGAAATCGACAAATTTTCCAGACCCAGCTGGACGAAATGATTTGCCTTTGACCATTGGATACTTTTGATAGTAGCCCAATTTATCAGTTTTTATCTGCAACTTGTTGGCTACATACTCAACTTTGGACTTGACTCTTGTTAGCAGACGCTCTACAAATTGTTGATTTTCGTAATCATAATCTTTGTGAATTAAAACCGGTTCCTGGTCATTACGCAAATAAGGAACAAAGAGAACTCCATCATCACCTATGACTGTTAGAGATTTATCCCGGGGAGCAACTAATCCAGCTGTAACTCTGGCAACAACGCCGTCGTTGTACTCAATACAACCAACGGAAAAATCAGGTGCCATTTGATCAACCTGAATTCCTTTATCCGGTATTTGACAGGAAGAGAATGCTGTGACTTTTTGCGCTGGACCAAAAAAGGCGGCTAACCAGGCCAGAAAGTATCCTGCGTGTTCATAGGTACAACCGACCTCAAACTCATCTTTTGCCGGCCAACACGCCCCTGATTGGGTTTGCCATGACCAGGGTTGCATTTTAGGAGCAATCATTCCATCATCGAAGTTGGCATATACTAATCGCACTTTGCCAATAGCACCATCTCTGATAGCTTTCCAAACAGTTTGTGCTGTGTCACTTAACACATTACAGGGAGCGCAACCGAGGCGGACATTTTTTTCTTGAGCCATCTTAATTAGGAGACGAGCCTCGTTCATATCCATTCCCAAGGGCTTTTCTGTATAAACGTGTTTATTGGCATTAATTGCAGCAGCAGACACAGAGAAATGACTTCTGGGATTAGTTAGATTGAGGATCATTTCGACTGATGAATCCTCCAGAACTGCTTCTAAAGTCGGATAAGCATTGAGTGAGAAATACCGACAAAACTCATCGCGTCGATGGGGATTTTGGTCAAATGCTCCCTGTACAACAAAGTCAGGATGAGATTTGATGTTATTTAGATAGAAATCAGCAACGTAACCACATCCAATGATGGCAATTTTCATCTGTTTCAGAAGAATTTGTTAACTAACTTTCCACAATTTCTAAGAAGCTTAATCTGCTTTTGACTGTTTGCACTATTTAGATTCCGAACGACGGACAAAGGGTAATAGGTCTTGTAAAATCACTTGATGATAATGTTCTTGGGGATAATGTCCAACATTATTTAGTTTGATTATTTCACCATCTGGAACAGATTTTACAAAACTTTCGGCAGTGTCTACCGACAACCAAGGGTCAATCATTCCCCATTGTATTAAAATGGGTTTTTGCCATTCTTTAAATCCAGATTCTATGGACATCATTGCTTGTTCAAGCTGCAAATTACGAATTGTTGATAGCAAACCACGACCAGATGAAGAACTTTTCAAATAGGGTTTGCGATAAATATCCAAATCTTGATCTTCAATACGATAACGACTACCACTTTCTAAAGTTCTGTCAACTAATAAAGGGTCTTGAGTCATCATTTCTCCTGCTAAGGGTAAACCCATTTGTTTGATTTTCCAAGGTAATTTAGCAGAAGTGGAAATGGGCGTATTTAAAATAGCTATGTTGGCAATTTTTTCGGGGTGACGCAAGGCATATTGTAAGCCCACAGAGCCTAAAAATCCTTGTACAACTAAGGAAAAACGTTCTAATTCTACAGCTTTCACAAATCCTTCTAAAGCTGTAATAAACGCGTCGGGAGTATAAGCAAAATCCCGTTGTTCAGGTTTAGCAGAAAATCCGTAACCAATCCAATCTGGTGCGATCGCTCTTGTTCCTTGTGCGGCCAAAGCTGGTATGATGTTTCTCCAGCTATAACTTTGGGAAACTATACCGTGTAGCAATAACACGGGCAATAAATCACTTCTACCAATTGGTTCTGCTTCTCGATAAAACCATTCTAGAGAATCTACTTTAATCTGATGTTCTATAATTGACACGCTATTTTCCTATTTGGGAATGAAACAGCCTCGCACAAAAGGCGTAAGTCTAGCAATAAGTAGGGCTTGCTGAAAAAGTTATCTGTGAAGGCAGGGAACAGGGAACAGGGAACAGGGAAGAAGTTTTGGGAGATTTTACTTTTCGTTGTACTCTTCGAGAAGCCGCTTCGCGTCTACGGTTTTTTCCGTTCACCTACTTAGACCTCTTGTAAAAGGTACTTTTGTCGTCATGGTTAGGAAAAGGGTAAAGGGAAATTCTCGTCTTTCCTTTTTTCCTGAACTCTGCAAAAAGTTTATTCTATTTTGTCAAGCTACACAACAATTACCAATGACGAAACCCATAGAAGTCCGTAACCCCCGCACTGGAAAATTTGATTACGTCATTATCCCACCACCACCTAAGCTACTATCCCAGCAATGTCACCGTCTTCGCAGAGGACAAGTTCATTGGCACGAATTGGGTATTGAGGGGAGAATCGAAGCCTTACAACAGTGGAAACAAGCCATATTATCTGAACGCAAACAGCTAACGGACGCATTGGTAAATGATACAGGCAGATTATCGACATCAGAATTAGAGATTAACTCTTTTATTTCTAGTATTGATAGATGGTGTAATTTAGCCCCTCAGTTATTACAAGAAACTGCTAAAAATACATCTATTTCGTTTATAGCTTTACAACAAACTGCTGTTCCTTATTCTTTGGTAGGTGTAATTAGTCCTTGGAATTTTCCTCTTTTATTGTCTACAATTGATACAATTCCTGCTTTATTAGCTGGTTGTGCTGTGATAGTCAAACCCAGCGAAATTACGCCTCGGTTTGTAGCACCATTAGTAACTACACTTAATACTATTCCTATACTACGCGATGTGTTGAATTTTGTTGAAGGAGCGGGACAAACAGGAGCAGATTTAATTGAAGATGTGGATTTAATCTGTTTTACAGGCAGTATTGAAACTGGTCGTACAGTTGCAGAAGCCGCAGCTAGAAATTTTATTCCTGCGTTTTTAGAATTGGGAGGAAAAGACCCGGCTATTGTTTTAGAATCAGCAGATTTAGATTTAGCAACTTCAGCGATTTTATGGGGTTCTGTTGTAAATTCTGGTCAATCATGTTTATCAATAGAAAGAATTTATGTGGCTGAATCTATCTTTGAAGAATTTTATCATCAATTAATAACTAAAGCTGCTCGCTTACAATTAGCATATCCCAAATTAGAAAGCGGTGAAATTGGACCAATTATTTCTGAAAACCAAGCTGCAACTATTAATGAACATCTCCAAGATGCTATATCAAAAGGAGCTATAATTCATTGTGGTGGTAAAGTCGAAGAGTTAGGTGGTGGTTGGTGGTGTCGTCCTACAGTTATGACTGAGGTTAACCATTCAATGAAAGTTATGACTGAAGAAAGTTTTGGTCCGATAATGCCAGTGATGTCTTTTTCTACAGTAGAAGAGGCAATAGATTTGGCAAATGATTCTATTTATGGATTGAGTGCATCTGTATTTTCTGAAACACAAGAATTAGCATTAGCAGTTGCTAGACAAATAGATGTCGGTGCTATTAGTATTAATGATGCAGGATTAACATCAATGATGCACGAAGGAGAAAAAAATTCCTTTAAATTTTCTGGGTTAGGAGGTTCACGCATGGGTGCAGTAGCGTTAAAACGGTTTATGCGAAAAAAAGCTTTTTTGATTAAAACTAATACTAATAAAGACCCTTGGTGGTTTAATGATGGAGAGTAAGAAAAATAATAGGTTACAGAAGTCAAAAATAAAAATGTCAAGTTTGTTTTCAACTTAACCTAATGAGAGGTTAGTGAAGTTTTACTGTCTTCAAATGCAGATTTAGTTGACGACAAGACATTATACTAAACACGATTGGGATATGGACTTTTGTAAGATTACGAAAAACCTGGATATGTAGGGGTTTAGCAGTGCTAAACCCTTACCTATAGAATCAAATGATTAAGCCGTTTTGAGTATATATTTACTCACTTTTTTAAGGATAGTTTAAAAAATTTAGCCCCCAATTTATTGAAGTGTTGGAGGCTAAAACCTAAACTCAGGAGTATTGTTTTTTATGTTTACGCCTGAAACTTTTTTACCGCCATCTTTTTTTTCAGTTGATTCATGCCATAAAACATTCCACCGAATGCTAGCAAACTCATATTTGTGGAAAATCCAAAGGGAACAGGTGTGCCAGGGGTAGAAACGGTAATGTTGTTGAAACCTGCGGCGGAACTTCTATTATTGGTATTTTCATTCAAAGAGATCAATATTTCGTAATCTCCAGGTGTTAAAGAGTTTGCGGGAATAATGTCTCCTGTTTGGTTAGTTACAGAGCCATAACCAGGAATAGAGTCAGTCGTCACGAGAGTTCTCTGGAAAATTATTGCAGCATCATTAGCATTGGGATCAGTGTTTTGGATGACGATACTAAAACTATCAGCGTCATTAATAACTCCTGTGGCGTTACCCTGAAATGCCCAATTAAAGGTTACTGTGATCGGTTGATCAGCATCAGTTGAACTAATGGCAAAAGGAATTGAAGTAGCTGTACTATTATTGTTCCTAAGCGAGTCATTAGGTATGTTCGCATCGTTACTATTCGCACCCAAGAGCAGAAAATTACTTGTGAATAGACCTCCGAATCCGTTTGATGGAGCTTGCGTGTTGATTGCTATACCTGAAGACGCATTGTTATCACCTATACCTTGTGTAACGCTAAAATTCCCAGGAGCGAGTGTGAAATTAAGTGCTTGGGCTGATTCGGCTGAAAGAGTAATACCGGCAGCAGTCATAACCCCAGACAGAGTTATTGCCGTAGTAGCTAACTTTTGAAAGGCGGATTTAATCCTGTACTTCATGCGTCGTTATCCTCGTTGATTTGATATGGAACTTTATTTCTGATGTAAATAAAACAATCAGCTGATACAACTAACCAAATTTCTGTGTGAAAGTTTTCTCTTTTAAGCACGTTTTCGTTAAAAACTTTCTTTTAAGTAAGCCTGATCAAAAGAACTTTTTAAGAAATTCAAAACAGGTTTAATTACTTTTTGGTATCGCTTTACTGTGTAATATCAGTGATATTAAGTAAGTATCAATTATTTCTACCTGTTTTGTCAATATTCTACATCCAAATTTCACAAACCCTGAAGACGGATTGATAGTAAAGTATTGATGGTATTTGGTGGCTGTTTACGATTCCTGTTGATGATGATTAGTTGCAGGTAATAATAACGACTCAGGGAATGCCAGCCCTTCCTTACCTAATTTACTACTTGCTAACGGTGCTAATTCTTGCAGACCAGTATTTGAATTATTCAAATTGGTCACTTTCACAACTATCTGCTGTTTATCTGCTTGGTATTTTTTTATTCTGCATCAAAAAAATGAGAGTCTTAGTAACCTAGTTATATTAATTTACGGTTTTTTATTTGCTACTATATCCCTCAGTATAACTGCTAATTTAGAAAAACAGTTATAACAAGTAATAAATTTACTTAAACTTTATAAATGAATTGAGTATTTCCTAATTTCTGTTCTCAGAATAAATCTTGCCTGTAAATCCCCAAGTTGTTTAATGTAGGATTGCAATATATCCAAAATTTCGACTTGACAAGGTATAGGCATGACAAAAAGCGACAAAATAAACTTTTTTACCCCTAGCGGTTTTCCCGAATTTCTACCCAGCGAAAAGCGCTTAGAAGTATATTTACTTGATATAATTCGGCGTGTATTTGAAAGCTATGGTTTTACACCGATTGAAACCCCAGCAGTAGAACGGTTGGAAGTGCTGCAAGCGAAGGGAAATCAAGGTGATAACATAATATATGGAATTGAGCCTATTTTACCACCAAATCGCCAAGCCGAAAAGGATAAATCAGGGGAAACTGGTTCAGAAGCAAGGGCTTTAAAATTTGATCAAACTGTTCCCTTTGCGGCTTATATTGCGCGTCACTTAAATGAATTAAGTTTTCCTTTTGCTCGTTATCAAATGGATATGGTTTTTCGTGGTGAACGGGCAAAAGATGGACGTTTTCGGCAATTCCGTCAATGTGATATTGATGTGGTAGCTCGTGGTAAACTCAGTTTGTTATATGATGCCCAAATGCCTGCAATTATCACTGAAATATTTGAAGCAATTAATATTGGTGATTTTGTTATTCGCATCAATAACAGAAAAATTCTGACTGGTTTTTTTCAGTCAGTGGGAGTTGCAGAAAATCAAATTAAAGCCTGTATTGGTATTATTGATAATTTAGAGAAAATTGGGGAAGCTAAAGTTAAACAAGAGTTAGAAAAATCCGGTATTTCCCCAGAAAAAACTGAGAAAATTATCGAGTTTGTGAAAATTGATGGCATAGTTGATGATGTTTTAGATAAACTCAAACATCTAACAGAAAATTTACCAGAAGCTGAAGAATTTAATTTAGGAGTTAGTGAATTAGAAACCGTAATTAATGGAGTTAGAAATTTAGGAGTTTCTGAAAAACGTTTCTGTATTGATTTATCTATTGCCCGTGGTTTAAATTATTATACTGGCACGGTTTATGAAACTACTTTAATAGGACACGAAGCTTTGGGTAGTATCTGTTCTGGTGGCAGATATGAAGAATTAGTGGGGATGTTTTTAGGTGAGAAAATGCCTGGTGTGGGTATTTCTATTGGTTTAACTCGGTTAATTAGTCGGTTGTTAAAGGCGGGTATTCTTAATACCTTATCTGCCACACCTACCCAAGTTGTAGTAGTGAATATGCAAGAGGATTTAATGCCGGTTTATTTAAAGGTATCACAACAATTGCGTCAAGCCGGAATTAATGTTGTTACTAATTTTGAAAAACGTCCTTTGGGTAAACAATTTCAAGCCGCAGATAAACAAGGAATTCAATTTTGTGTAATTATTGGTGCTGATGAAGCCGCAGCGGAAAAATCATCTTTGAAGGATTTGAAATCAGGTGAACAGGTAGAAGTGGCTTTGGTGGATTTAGCCGCAGAAGTTAAACGTAGACTTGTTTAAGTTAAATTATACTCAAAACGGTTTAATCATTTAATTCTATAGATAGGGGTTTAGCACTGCTAAACCCCTACACATTCAGGTTTTTCGTAATCTTGCAAAAGTCCATGTTCTCACCGTGTTTAGTATAGAGGTAGATGCGGGGTGAGACACCTGATGGGGTTAACACTGCACCCGGATATTACAGTATGGGCGATATAATGATTGTGATTGATTCCTTTGGCTAGGTATCAATTCATTAGAGCGATCGCACATCTATTAAGAACGGAACTGCGATCGCTTCTTTTATTGAATTACCCAACAAATGCTTATAAATCACGACTTATGCAACTGGCACATTGGTAAGGTGTGTCAGATATCAAAAATCTGTTTATTTACCAGATTTATGGAGTCTGACGCACCCTACAATCACCCTACAATCACCCTACAATAGATTTTTGGTGTGACACTTGCGTAAGTCTTATAAATGTTGGGTTATGCCTACGGTACGCTATGCGTTCCTTGAATTAACCTACATTTAAGTTTCTTAACTGAAGCCCTAATTACAAGGTTTTAATTTTTATCAATATTTAATCGATTAATTTCTCGACATTTTTCTTCAGCGGCTTGATAAGCTATCAAATATTCATGATCACCTAACATGACATCACCATAATATTCATAAGGTGCTTTACCATAAATTGGCAAAGGATCATCTTCTGGATAATCTTCTTTTGATTCTTCAATTATGGCTTTTAGTTTTTTAATAGTCAGACTTTGAGCCGGAAAATACCAAATATTTTCAGGATTTCTTTGCAGATAAGGAAAAGTGGGGTCAATAATAATATCACCTAACTCAATCCAACCATGTTCAACTGGTTTATATGGCTGACCAGTTAATACTAAAAAACCTTGAACATACCTTGAATCCTCAGTTACTAAGGCTGCTTTATAAGCATTTTCAAAGGGCTTTTTAGCTTTACTTTTGATGCTTTCTGCTATTTGAGTTGATAGTGTTGGATCTAATGATTTATTCATGGATGACTTGATCCTCTATGAAATACCTGCAATTATTTCCATAATCTCTTAATTTCTGTATTTATTCCAATTTTGTGTAACAGGATATTCTGCGCTTATAAGTTGCAATTAATATAGATTAAGTTAGTTAAAATATATTATATTTTGTATGCTTTGCGCTTAGTTAAACCGTTGCATCGTCGAGAATTTCTCTCTTGTAATACTAATTTTGTATGATAGCTTGCGTGGTAGCTATGCCATTAAAAAAATTATTCATAAACATAGCTGTTTCAATCCCTAATAGGGAGTAATGAAAATTGCAATATGCAAATAGAATCCGTCATGAATTCTCAAGAGTTTCAATCCCTAATAGGGAGTAATGAAAATTGCAATAAAGATAAATTACCTCCAAAATCTCCAACCATAAGTTTCAATCCCTAATAGGGAGTAATGAAAATTGCAATTTGTCCTTTCTGGATTCCTGGTTATGAGTCTGGATGCGTTTCAATCCCTAATAGGGAGTAATGAAAATTGCAATTACTTGAGGATTTAGTAGAAGGATTATTAGATGATTAGTTGTTTCAATCCCTAATAGGGAGTAATGAAAATTGCAATTTAGCTATTTCTGATCCAGGACTAACTACACCAATTGTTTCAATCCCTAATAGGGAGTAATGAAAATTGCAATGAATTTTTCGCTCTAGAAAAATTTGGATTGTAGTTTGTGTTTCAATCCCTAATAGGGAGTAATGAAAATTGCAATAATTTGAATTTGAGCAAGAACAAGCCAAAATTGCAGTTTCAATCCCTAATAGGGAGTAATGAAAATTGCAATTTTGCCGTTCCAAGCTTCATATAATGCCGTAGTTTCAGTTTCAATCCCTAATAGGGAGTAATGAAAATTGCAATAGTAGTAAAAGTGTCTCAAGTGCGATCGCAGCGTTTCAATCCCTAATAGGGAGTAATGAAAATTGCAATACCTAGCAAGCATTTCGTCAATCTCATCTCGATTGGTGGCGTTTCAATCCCTAATAGGGAGTAATGAAAATTGCAATAACTAATAGATATCTTTTTGATGAGTCCTGAAACATCGGAGTTTCAATCCCTAATAGGGAGTAATGAAAATTGCAATTGCGTAGCTTAACTTACCTACCCAAATAATCAAAGAGTTTCAATCCCTAATAGGGAGTAATGAAAATTGCAATGATACTGGTGAATTATTTGATTCTTTGGTAATTGCACAGGTTTCAATCCCTAATAGGGAGTAATGAAAATTGCAATCCTCCGGGGTTGGTAGGCACAGAATGTAAATGCAGCTATGTTTCAATCCCTAATAGGGAGTAATGAAAATTGCAATTTGTTCTGCCCATCAATAGTAATGATGGTTAAATAGTTTCAATCCCTAATAGGGAGTAATGAAAATTGCAATAGCGGGAAGCTGAAAGCCTTTGTGTATTTGGTTTTCAAGGTTCGATTGCGCGAGCATGGTCATCATAGTCCATTCCAGGAATTGTGTCAAGAACAAAAAACGCTGAAACCCAGTCAGTGTAAGGTGCGCGGATGGTTCATCAACATTAATAGCCGCAAAGCCAAGCCCATCAAGAGATACAGCCATTATTTGACAACATCTAAATTTTACACCCACCCATCCGCGCAAAAAAGCTGACGATTAACTGACCAAATCAGGAAAAACCTCTTGTACAGCCGGATGTACCAAACGGCCATTCTGCACATTTAAACCCTTAGCCAAAGCTGGATTCACATCCAAAGCCTTAATTCCCAAATTAGCTAACTGTGCAACATAAGGTAAAGTACTGTTATTGAGTGCTTGAGTTGCTGTCCAAGGTACTGCCCCTGGCATATTAGGAACACCATAATGTACCACTCCCTCATCAATATATACTGGATTGGTGTGAGATGTAGCGTGTAATGTTTCTACACATCCACCTTGGTCAACAGCAACATCCACAATTACCGAACCAGCGTGCATTTGTTTAACTAACTCGCGGGATACTAAAGTTGGAGCTTTCCGTCCCAAGACAAGAACTGCACCAATGAGTAAATCAGCTTCCTTAACTGCGGCTTCAATATGAGCAGAATTGCTGTAAAGTAATTCAACTCTAGAACCAAAAAGAGTTTCTAAATAAGATAGACGTTCAACACTGACATCAAGAATTTGTACAGTCGCACCCATACCTACAGCAATTCTAGCCGCTTCTGTACCAACAACACCACCACCTAAAATCACCACCTTGCCCGGTTTGACACCAGGAACGCCCCCCAAAAGTACACCCTTGCCACCTTGTTGACGTTCTAGGAACCTGGCTCCAAATTGTACAGCTAACCGACCTGCAATAATACTCATGGGGGTAAGCAGAGGCAGTTTATTCGCACCAGGTTGTTCTACAGTTTCGTAAGCGATCGCACAAATGCCACAATCAATTAAATGTTCTGTTAATTTACGATCTGCGGCTAAATGCAAATAAGTAAATAATAATTGTCCTTTTTGCAGAAATTTATACTCACTCACCAAAGGTTCCTTGACCTTAACGACTAGTTCCCGATTCCAAACAGATTCCTGTGTAGAGACAATTTCCGCTCCTGCCACACTATAGTCTTCATCTGTAAATCCCGCACCAATACCAGCTTCAGATTGAACAAACACATGATGTCCATTTTCCCGTAGTACTCTCACACTAGAAGGACTTAAACCGACACGAAACTCTTGATCTTTAGTTTCCTTAGGAACGCCGATTTCCATTTATAGCCTCTGATATTTTTTTGTTTCACTTTAGCCTGCCAGTATCTATATCGCTAGTTCCGTATTCACTAATTCAAAATGCCAAAATAAAACTAAAAAATTAGTAAAATTACCTCACATACACTAATACCTTCTCCAAATTGAAAAAAGTCTTGATGAGTAGGTTGGGTTGTTCGTGTCAGCGTTGCGAAGCAATAGCATCAAACCCAACACTTGTAAGCATTTGTCGGGTTGCGCTGTCGCTTAACCCAACCTACCAAAAATGGACAAGGTATTGATAGACAGTTAGCAATTGTTTTTTGACAACATCTTGACTAATCCGCCAGTCTTATTAAAATAGACAAAGAATAATTACAAACTGTAAAGTTTCATTCTCAGTTCATAAAAAAGGAATTTTTTGACCATGACACAACCCACCGTTACACCAAAACTAGAAGAACCAAAACTAGGCTTTAATGAATATGCCGAGCGTTTAAATGGTCGGGCAGCAATGATTGGCTTCATCCTGATGGTACTAATTGAATACCTCACAAATCAAGGTGTATTATCTTGGCTAGGTTTGAAGTAGTTCTAGCCGAACATCAAAAGCTTGCGATCATCAACTAGAGGACTTACGCAAAAAACCCTCAAACACTTAATTTCCCCCTGTCCTCTGCGTCCCCTGCGGTTTGATATTCAGTATTCTGTGACTCATGCGTAAGTCCTAAACTAGTAACTAAAACTAGTAACTAAAAAAATCCTAACCAGTTGGAACTTCCATCTGGTTATATGTGTCCTATACAGTTGTAAGCTTTGCTGATTCCTAGAAAAAAAATACTTAGGCAAAATAATTTAGACATTCTTGAACAGGAATAAAATCGCTCTATTCTGTTACTGTTGACCCTTCCCTAGCTAGATAATTTATTTGGCAGGAAATTATAATGTTATTAGCTGGAATAGTGTATTGATTCACCCTGATGTAAATGCTAGTTTAAATATTTTAACAACAGTAGTCCCAACAGCGTTTAGTCTAGGGATAGGGGGCGTTATAGTTCGTCCTGTGGGGATTATTCCCGGCTAACAAATAGCATGAGATCAAATTTTATGCCTTTTGGAACTATTGTAGATAAAACTTACATAGAAATTTAACGGGAAACAAACAAGCTGTGATGAATGCTGTACTACCTCGTTTTTTGAAGTCAGCCTACCGGAAAGAACCTATAATCAGTGCTTTAACGACAATGGGAGTCGTAGACGCGCTAATTGGTGGCTTAGATGATAGCTGGTCGTTATTTGCTTTTGGCTTAGGAACAGCAGGAATAGCCCTGGCCTTGAAGGTATGGGTGAGACAACAGCGTCCCCCTTTACCAGAGGAGCCTGTAGTGCAACATTATTTACCTTCTCAGTCCTCTAGTCCACCTTTACCAGTACTGACGGTTGCTAAGAAAAAACCACCCAAGAAAGACTATTAAGTGGTGAGTGTTTATTTGATTGAAGAAGTGAGGCAAACTGGTGGTAAGTAAGGCCAAAAGCAGAGGAAATGTTGTTATTTGCCTAAAGATAATTTCGGCATTTATGGCAGCTTTTGCCTTAGCAATTTATATTGGGCAGGATTTTTATATTCATCCTGCTCATGCTGCTAACGAAGTCATACCCAACTCCTCAGATAGTAAAAGTTTTGCCAATCCCCGACTGCTTCATACTTTAAAAGGACATACAGGAACTGTTAAATCTTTAACCTTTAGTCCCAATAGTAAACTTCTGGTCAGTGGTGGCGCAGAAAATGAGGGAATAATATACTTCTGGAATCTGAGAAATGGCAAAAAAGTAGGTACGATTAACAGAGCGCATCAAACATCTGTGAATGCCGTCTTAATTACACCAGATGGTAAAACCCTTGTCAGTTGTGGTAGTGACTACAAAATTAACCTGTGGAATCTCAGAACTCTGGCGTTTAGTCGCTCCTTTGTAGAACACACAGCCCAAGTTTTATCTTTGGTGGCTTCCTCTGATAGTAAAGTTCTCGTCAGTGGTGGTTTAGATGGAATTCGCTTGTGGGATTTGCCCCAACAACGTCCACTAGCTACTTTAGTCCGCTTTGATAATGAAATTTACACCTTAGCCATTAGTCCTGATGGACAGACTTTAGCTAGTGGTGATAATAAAGGTGTAGTGAAACTGTGGAATTTGAGTAACGGGAAATTAATCCAGCAGTTAAAAGCACATTCGCAACTAGTTACTGCTCTAGCTTTTACAGCTAACGGAGAAAGATTGGTTAGTTCCAGCCGGGATAAAACGATTAAAATTTGGGATGTTAAAACAGGAGAGACTGTATATACCCTAACTGGACATAATAGCTGGGTAAATGCGATCGCAGTCAACCCAGATGGACAAACCTTAGCCAGTGCTGGCAAAGATGGCATAAAATTATGGGATTTAACAACAGGTGAATTAAAAGACACACTCAATGGTCATAGTGACTGGGTAAGTGCGATCGCTTTTAGTGCCGATGGAAAAATGCTGGCCAGTGGTGGATTTGACGATAAAATTAATATTTGGCTGGCTCAGTAATTTTACTACATCTCAAAAGTATTTTGTTGTGCTAAAAACCTGGCATAACAACCTAAAGTAATGACGGTAAAACAGACAGTTATTGGCATAATTATATGCATTAACTGTGCTAATAAATCTAATTGATTCCAATTACGCCCCATCCAGTTGCTCAAGAAGATATGAAATAGCACCCAAAAGAAAATGCCAACAGGAGTAAGCATCGCTAATAATCTAGCTGTTCTTGCTGCCCTGTGATAGTGTAGCAATCTCAAGGACAGCCAACATCCCAATACTTGTCCAACCCACCAGCCAAAAATAAAACTGAGAAAAGGGGGTATAAATCCGTCTAGAGTGGCATTGGGCATAAATATTTTCACATAACCCACACCTAAAAAATAACCTGGATACATCAGTAGGAAAGTACCTATTAAACTACCTATAGCTGCGGCTAGATATCCGCCTTTTTTATACTGTGGCAAAGACATAATTTTAATTCAGGCTTAAATATTTTTACACTATAGAAATTCAAAATTAATCAACATATTTCCGCAAATGTGGCTTACAGCACTTCCCGGTGTTATGAGGTACAAGCACCCCACCCCCAACCCCCCTCACAGGGGTAGGTTTTTTACATAGAGATTTATAATGGAGAAAGACAAGGTAGACAAGGAAGGAAAGTGGACAAGGAAGAATTAAAACCCATGAAGATTTAGTTATCTATCAAAAAGCGTTTAATGCAGCGATGACAATTTTTGAATTATCAAAACAGTTTCCTGTAGAAGAAAGATATTCTCTGACTGACCAAATACGCCGTTCTTCTCGTTCAGTATGTGCGAATTTTGCAGAGGCATGGAGAAAAAGAAGGTATCAAGCCTCATTTATAGCTAAATTAAATGATTGTGAATCGGAAGCAGCAGAAACCCAAGTGTGGCTAAAATTTGCAGTGAAATGTCAATATATTTCCGTAGAGGAAGGAAGAGATTTATATAGTACATACAATCAAGTTTTAAGTGGATTAGTAAAAATGATTAATCATCCAGAAAGTTGGTTAATGGGTAACAATTGAGTATTGTTCTCAATGGGAAATGTAGAACAATGTTGAAGAATGAACATCTCAAAGAATGGGCAAGAATTGTTAGTTATCATCTGCCGCATCTGTCCTTACCGGAAGTGACAGGTTTGGCAACTTGGAGTTTTGGAATGGTGATGACAGGTTCAAGTAGTATAACAAGAGTATCACAATTTATTAGTAGACTAAATCAAGAAAAAAGTAATACAGTCAGACAAAGATTAAAAGAATGGTATCAAGATGCCAATAGCAAAAAAGGGGAAAAACGAAGTGAGTTAGATGTCAATGAATGCTTTGCGCCTTTACTCAAATGGATTTTGAGTATGTGGCATAGTGACGAAAAATGGCTGCCACTAGGGATAGATACTACCAATATCGGTCAGAATTTTACAGTTCTTTCTCTTCACGTTCTTTATCAAAATTGTGCTATTCCCGTGGCTTGGAAAATTGTCAAAGGTACAGAAAAAGGCTCTTGGAAACCTCATTGGCACAAGCTCTTTCAATCCTTAAAAGATGCCATTCCTCCTGACTGGCAGGTAATTGTCTTAGCAGATAGAGGTCTTTATGCCGATTGGTTGTTCTCCGATATTTGTGCTTTGAATTGGCATCCTTTTTTAAGAATTAATCATCAAGGAACATTTCAAATTAGAGGTGAGAAGGAATGGCGGTTTCTCGACACAGTAGTAACTCAAACTGGAATGAGTTGGTCAGGAGTTGTTACTTGTTTTAAAACACATCCTTTGAATTGTACTTTATTTGCACGTTGGGATGAAGGTTATCAAGATCCTTGGTTGATTGTGACTGATTTAGCACCAGAACTTGGAGATGTTCTCTGGTACAGTTTACGTATTGGAATCGAATGTGGTTATAGAGATGTCAAGAGTGATGGATGGCAGTGGCATAAAACTCGTTTGACACAGCTTGGTGGTTTCTATAATTGCGTGGATTACAATAAATTTAAGATAGAGTATCGCACCTATTAACTCAAATTATCCCAAAAACCATGAAAACTCAAGTAGTTAATATAACTTATGAAATTGAACTTAACCCTGGAGAAAAATTGACTCTACCTGAATCTTTAACGAACAATATAGGAGCAGGAAATTGGATAATTACTATCCAACCAAAACCAAATTCTTCTCCAGTTACCCGCAGTCATGACGCATTTTTAAAAGGCTACACCTCAGAAGATGAAGGACTCTATGACGACTATACAACCGGGTGAATTCTGGGTAGCTGATATTCTCTTTACAAGTGGTGCAAGTTATAAAAAACGCCCCATCCTTGTACTTTGGTTAGATGGTGATGATGTTGTAGCCGCTGTAGTTACTTCAGCACAACCACGCTCACAAACAGATGTATTTTTAAACGATTGGTCAATTGCAGGTCTGCGTGTTCCCTCAATTGTACGTTTATCTAGGCTGGATTGCTTAGAAAAGAGTTTATTAATAGCGAAAATCGGACTAATTTCTGAATTAGATGCCAACCAATTGAAAACTGTATGGAATGCTTTTATTAAACCTCAATTTTAATGGCAATAAAAAAACCCCCAAATGGAGGTTTATGAGTTATTCAAGTGGAGTGAACAACTAAATAATTAATACCTACAGTAGATAGAGTAATCCGAACAAAATAATCCAAATTACGTCTACAAAGTGCCAGTACAGTTCAGCGGCTTCAATACCGAAGTGCTTTTCATTGCTGTAATGACCGGGAGTACGCGATCGCCACAAAACAGCCAAAATCGCTAAAACTCCTACAGTCACGTGTAAACCGTGAAAGCCAGTTAAAACATAAAACGTACTTGCAAACAAATTGGTAGTTAAACCAAATTCCAGATGGGTATATTCATAAACCTGTCCCACCAAGAAAATTGCACCCATAGCCGCAGTAATTGCCAACCAGGTACGCATTCCCTTGCTATCATTTTTTTTGATTGCAGTATCAGCATTGTGCATGACAAAACTACTAGAAATCAAAATCATTGTGTTTACACCAGGTAACAGCAGTTCTAACTCTGGTGTACCGGCGGGAGGCCAGACAGGTAGGGTAGCGCGGAAAGCTAAATAAGCTCCGAACATACCCATAAAAATCATCCCTTCCGCAATTAGAAACATAACTAGACCAAACAGACGATGGTCTGGATGTGCTTCGTGATGAGAATCTGCGGTTGCGTGGTGATGATTCTGTTCAATTTTCGCTGGGTCAATTATTTGACTTTGCATGAATTTCTCAATAGGTAATGGGTTATTAATAATTGATAATTCAGAATTCATAATTCATAATTCATAATTTTCTTTCAATTACGAATTACGAATTACGAATTACGAATTACGAATTACACACCAGACTCAATAGTTGGATATGGTTCGTCAGGTTTGGCGCTTAATACTTGATTGACATCAACTTTTTTCTCTTTCACGCCGTAATCATAGGGGCCTGTAGCCAAAACCGGTAGTTTTTCAAAATTCTCAATTGCTGGTGGTGAAGTTGTCATCCATTCTAGGGTGAGTCCTCTCCAAGGATTATTACCAGCTTTTGGTCCGTACAACCAACTCCAAATCGCATTGATAATAAATGGTAAAGTCGAAATCGCTAAGATATAAGACCCGTAAGTACAGATTTCATTCAAAGAAGTGAATTTGGGGTCATATTGGGCAATGCGGCGATTCATACCCATCATCCCCAGTTTGTGCATGGGTAAAAAAGTCATATTGAGACCAACAATGGTCAAAATCGCGTGAACCTTACCCCAAAATTCGTTCATCATTCGTCCCGTCATTTTCGGGAACCAATGGTAAATCGCTGCAAAAATTCCGAGTACGCTACCACCAAAAAGGACATAGTGTAAGTGGGCGACAACAAAATAGGTATCGTGAACGTGAATATCAAAAGGTACTGATGCCAACATCACCCCACTAATCCCACCAATCACAAAGGTTCCCAAGAAACCCATGGCAAAAATCATGGCACTATTGAGGTTAATTTTGCCACCCCAGATAGTTGCTAACCAACCGAAAATTTTAATGCCGGTGGGAACAGCGATGATCATGGTTGTGATCATAAAGAACATCCGCAACCAACCAGGGATACCGCTGGTAAACATGTGGTGCGCCCAGACGATTAACCCCAAAAAGCTGATAGCTAGAGACGAATAAGCGATCGCTTTATAACCAAAAATCGGCTTACGGGCATGAACTGGCAGAATTTCGGAAATTGCCCCAAAAAACGGCAAAATCATAATGTAAACCGCTGGGTGAGAGTAAAACCAGAACATATGCTGGTAAACCACAGGATCACCACCACCAGTCGGGTTAAAAAATGTTGTTCCTGCTAATAAGTCAAAGGAAAGCAGAATTAGCGCCCCAGCTAAAACTGGTGTAGATATCAATACCAGCGCCGAAGTTGCTAACATTGACCAGCAAAACAAGGGCATTTGATGGATTCCCATGCTGGGAACACGCATTTTCAGGATGGTGACGAGAAAGTTAATCGCCCCCAAAATTGAAGATGTACCCAACAGCAGGACACTGACAATCCAAATCGCTTCACCCACTTGACCTGTTACCAAGCTTAAAGGAGGGTAGGAAGTCCAACCAGCATCTGGTGCATCACCCACCGCCAAACTAGCGATCAGTAGTATACCCGCAGGGGGAATCATCCAAAAAGCTACCGCATTTAAGCGTGGAAAAGCCATATCCCTAGCCCCAATCATCAAGGGAATGAGATAGTTAGCAAAACCCGCTCCTGCTGGTACAATCCACAGAAAAATCATGATCGTGGCGTGGAGTGTAAACAGACTGTTATAGACTTCTGGCGTGACAAAATCTACCTCTGGCGTACGGAGTTCTGTCCGCACCAAGTCAGCCATCACACCGCCAATGCAGTAAAAAACAAAGGAAGTGACTAGGTATTGAATGCCAATCACCTTATGGTCGGTACTAAAACCAAAAAAGTCTCGCCAATGTCTTTCCCCTAATTCTTCAATATCAGGGATTTTGGCAGTTTCTTGCAACTGTAGTTGAGTCATAGTCAATTAGTTATTAGTCATTAATGATTATTCATTAGCCGTGATCTGCGACTATCTAACCATTGATTAATGGTGAACTTGATGGAGCATTTCTGAGTGAATTCCCATGTCCTTAGTGTAGGGGGCAAGAAATTCATCTGGGGATACATCTATCGGGTAGACGGCAACGGCTTGATTCAGGGTATCTTTACTAGCAACTAGCTGTTCTTGCATCCAAGTGTCATAAGCCTCTTGGGACTCTACCACTACTTGGGTTCTCATCGCTCCGTGGTAGGGGCCACAAAGTTCAGCACAAATTAAGGCGTACTCACCCACCTTATTGGGTGTGAAGCGAATCTCACTTTGTCTACCGGGGATCACATCTTGTTTAAGGCGGAATTCTGGAACCCAGAAGGCATGGATAACATCGTTAGCTGTCATGTTCATTTCCACTTGTTGACCGACTGGTACATGGAGTTCACCAGTGGTCACGCCCGTATCTGGGTAGGTAAAAATCCAAGCATACTGGAGTGCAGAGACGTTAATAACTAATTGTGGTGGTTGTCCAGCTTTTTCACGACTTGTACCCAAAGTCGGAGCTACGCTACCTACGCCGGGAGCATTGCGAATTTGAGGAATTTCAGGATTGCGGACTGCTGCTGTGGCCGGGTCTTCCATGGCCTGATCAGATTTTTCTTGGTTCAGATTTGGTTCTGTGCTGGTCGGTGTATCGCTTAATGTGGCAGCAATAGCAGTTCCTGGCATTGACATTGATTGTTGCATCATCGGTGTTTCCGGGGCTGCATGGACTGCATGAGGATCAAATCCACCGATTTCGTTGTAGACATCAAAGCTGTAAACAGAAATCCCAATAACGATAATTGCTGGGATCGCCGTCCAGAGTATTTCTAAAGGTACATTACCCTCGATGGGTGGACCATCTTCATTGTCACCTGCACGGCGACGGTATTTAAATGCAGCGTAAATTAAAACACTTTCGACTATTAAAAATATACCTGTAGAAACGATCATCATCGTGTTGAATAGACCATCTACTAAGACGGCTTCATCAGATGCGGCTGTAGGTAACAGACCGTGATTTTGACCGTACCAAAGGCTGGCTAGGGTTAGCACAATGCCAATTAGTAATGTCCAGATGGAACTTGGAATTTTCACGGCTTACTTAAATGGAATTTACGACGTTATCTCAAAGTCACTCACTTACTAAGGTAGTGCAGCCTATAGGATATGGACTCTGAATATCTGAAATCTTTATTAATTTTTTTGATTAGTTAATCAATCTTGAGTAAAACCGATTTATGTGCTATAACCCTCCAAAAAAATGACAATTACTAGCAAAATTTAAGGAAAACTTTAGGAAATTTTAATTAATTGCCACTCATCACTAATTCATATCTTAAAAAATACCTAAATCTTACAGCTAAAAGTACCTGAAGTGATTCAAAGTATAAGTGAAAGCCAATCTTTAAACCCTAGCTCATAGGTTAGGGTGTAGATAGGTCTTTTCTGATCAAATAGATAATTTTAAGAATATCTACCTCAAGCGGGCGGAAGGTATCGTTGATGAACGAATTTGTCCTACAACAACAAAATGAAGCGGCAGCCCAACACAATAGCCCCAAGGAAGTAATTCGTCGCTTGGTGTGGAAAATTTGCATAGCCACCTTGATTTTGATGGCGATAGGCAGTGCCACCCGCGTGATGAATGCTGGACTTGCTTGCCCTGATTGGCCTTTGTGCTATGGGGAATTGGTGCCAGCCAAGCAAATGAATCTCCAGGTGTTCTTGGAGTGGTTTCACAGATTGGACGCAGCTTTGATTGGTTTTAGCGCGATCGCACTTGCCGGTTTATCCTGGTGGCATCGTCGTGTTTTACCCAACTGGCTACCTTGGGCTTCTACATTTGCCCTGTTCTTAATCGTCTTCCAAGGCGTTTTGGGTGGACTCACTGTCACCGAATTGTTGCGATTTGATATCGTTACCGCCCATTTGGGAACGGCGCTATTGTTTTTCACTACTCTCTTAGTCATCGGTACGGCACTTAGCCCATATCAGGGGACTGGAACTGTTGGAAAGCTGCCTTGGGTGGGTTTAGCAGCTTCTGTTTTGGTATACCTACAAAGTTTACTAGGTGCTGTGGTAGGTTCTCGCTGGGCGCTACACCAATGCTTTGGTGATTCTCAACTTTGCCGAGTCATGTACAGCCATATTTTTGGCTTAATCCCGCCAACGCTGGCTACTTTGGCAATCGTATTTATCTCTTGGCGCACTCCAGCTTTACACCCAGCTTTGCGCCGATTAGCAAATATGGCTGGAAGCTTATTGATTTTACAACTGCTGTTGGGAGTCGCTACTTTTCGCTTACATCTACAAGTTGAGCCGCTAACCGTTACTCACCAAGCTGTAGGTGCTACTTTGCTGGGTACTTTAGTGGTGTTTACAGTTTTAGGGCTACGCGACAGAACAAATGGAATCATTACACAGTAAACAGTACGCAGTTATCAGTAATTATGTGAGAGATAAAAAGCGCCACGAAAGCCTCCCACCAGTCTTATAGGGAGATTTATACCCAAGGGATGAAATTGATAACTGATACCTGATAACTGGTAACTGGTAACTGGTAACTGATAACTGATAACTGGTAACTGATAACTGATAACTGGTAACTGGTAACTGGTAACTGGTAACTGATAACTGATAACTGAGAAAGGAAGTAGAGCTAACATGATTGAGACTAATGTCTCTCGCCACCACGATACATTTTTACAAGTAATTCAAAGTTACTACCAGCTAACTAAGCCACGCATTATTCCGTTGCTGTTAATTACCACTGCTGGGAGTATGTGGATTGCTGCTAAGGGACAAGTGGACCCTTTCCTATTACTAGTAACCCTGATGGGTGGTACTTTGGCTGCTGCCAGCGCTCAGACTATTAACTGTATCTATGACCGAGATATAGATTATGATATGGAGCGGACGCGCCATCGTCCTATGCCTTCTGGTAGGGTGCAGCCCCGTGATGCGTTGATTTTTGCGATCGCCCTGGCTGTGGCTTCTTTTACCCTACTCACAGTTTTTGCCAATTTATTAGCCGCACTTTTAGCATTTTCTGGTATTGTATTTTACGTTTTAGTTTATACCCACTGGCTAAAACGTCACAGCACTCAAAATATTGTCATTGGTGGTGCGGCAGGGGCGATTCCAGCCCTAGTTGGTTGGGCGGCTGTAACAGATACTTTAAGCTGGGCAGCTTGGCTGATTTTTGCCATTGTGTTTTTGTGGACTCCTCCTCATTTCTGGGCTTTGGCTTTGATGATTCGTGATGATTACGCCAAAGTGGGAATACCCATGTTACCGGTGGTAGTCGGTGATAAAGCCACGGTACGCCAGATTTGGTACTATACCGTGATTACCGTAACGGCAACTGTACTGCTGTTTTATCCTTTACACGCCAGTGGTATTGTCTATGCGTTTGTCGCCTTGACATTGGGGGGGATATTTGTTCACAAGGCTTGGCGCTTGCTGCAAAATCCAGAGGATCGAACTGTGGCTAAAGAGTTATTTCTTTATTCGATTTCTTACATGATGCTGTTGTGTCTAGCGATGGTGGTTGATAGTTTACCGATTACTCACAGCTTGGTAAGTGCTGTGGTTAATCGGTTTAGTTAGTAGAAAGAGCGATGGTGCTTGGCGCTATCGCTTTTTTTTTAACGCAGAGGAACGCTGAGGTTAGCGCAGAGGGACGCTGAGGTTGAAAGTTTTGATTTGAGTTAAGGTTTTTGGAAAAGGCAAATCTCGACTGAGGTTCTGAGATATCCTTAGATAGGATAGAGATTCGCCGAATAAAGTAGAATGAAGCTGGCAGCAAGAGTAAGTCAGGTAACGCCCTCTATAACCTTAGCGATTACAGCTAAAGCTAAGGCGATGAAAGCAGAGGGTACAGATGTTTGTAGTTTTAGCGCTGGAGAACCGGATTTTGACACTCCAGCCCATATCAAAGCCGCAGCCGCGAAAGCTTTGGATGAAGGTAAAACCAAGTATGGTGCAGCCGCTGGAGAACCAAAGTTAAGGGAAGCGATCGCCCAAAAGCTGAAAACAGATAACGGTCTTGATTATAAGTCAGAGAATATCATTGTCACCAATGGTGGTAAGCATTCTTTGTACAATTTGATGATGGCGCTAATTGATCCGGGTGATGAGGTCATTATCCCTGCACCATATTGGCTAAGTTATCCAGAAATGGTGATTTTAGCTGCTGGTAAACCAGTAATTGTGCAAACGGACGCTTCTACTGGCTATAAAATTACCCCAGAACAACTGAAAAAGGCAATTACCCCAAAAACTAAGTTATTCGTCCTCAACTCTCCATCTAACCCCACAGGGATGGTGTACACGCCGGAGGAAATTAAAGCTTTGGCGAAAGTTGTAGTTGATGCAGATATCTATGTTGTCTCTGATGAAATTTACGAAAAAATCCTCTATGACGGTGCAGAACACGTCAGTATTGGTTCTCTAGGAAAGGAAATTTTTGAGCGTACTTTGATTAGTAACGGGTTTGCTAAAGGTTACTCGATGACAGGGTGGCGACTTGGTTATTTAGCAGGGCCTGTGGAAATTATTAAAGCTGCTAGTACCATTCAAGGGCATAGTACATCGAATGTCTGTACTTTTGCTCAATATGGTGCGATCGCTGCTTTGGAAGGTTCCCAAGACTGTGTGGAAGAAATGCGCCAAGCTTTCGCTAAACGTCGTCAGGTAATGTTCGACAGACTCAATGCTATTCCCGGTTTGAGTACTGCTAAACCAGATGGTGCTTTTTACCTGTTCCCTGATATCAGCAAAATCGGTTTAAACTCTCTGGAATTTTGCAACGCTTTATTAGAAGTACATCAAGTTGCAGTTATTCCCGGTGTGGCTTTCGGTGCTGATCATAATATTCGCCTCTCCTATGCTACTGATATGGCGACAATTGAAAAGGGAATGGATAGGTTAGAGAAATTTGTGCGTTCTCGAATTTAACAGCAATAGACATCTCCAGAAAAAAAAGTAGAGACGTTTCATGGAACGTCTCTATAAAAGTTATAGGAAATGCCAATTTAATTGTTAGTCATATATTTAATGAATGATCTCATCAATTTTCCATAATCATATAAACAGACAAATTAATTATATCTCCCTAACCAGCCAGATTTTGGAAGGTTAGGGAGATAAAAAATAATGATAATTAACTAATTAATTTCTCCATTCATAGTGACCAGGAACCCGGACTCTGTGTCTACCTTGTTGCGACCAATGGGCAGGAACCCAAACCTTATGTTTTGTTTTCACAACTTGTACTGGTCTACGGTTGTGAATTGGATATTGAACAACTTGTACTTGTCTGGTATTTCGAGCTTGTGGTTTAACGACAATCTCTAACGCAGATGCTGGTGCTGATAAAGTCGTCATAGCTAAAGGTATACTTAGCATAATACCTGTAATAATCTTTTTCATCAAAGTTCTCCTATTAACAAATAGTTTCAGTTTGAGTAAATCAAATTTTGTGATTGTTTGATTTCTCATACCAGCTATCGTAGAAGTTGAATTTTGAATTTGCTAGTTACAAAAGTCATTACTACCACCATGACTTTAGTCTGTCGTTGAGGATGAAAAATGTCATAGGTTACATAACAGGTTAGAAAATTGGCAATTAAATTATACCGTTTTTTTATGAAAATGCAATTTATATCATGTCCGACTAATCGCTTATCAAAAAAAATCTCCGCGTAAGAGCGTCTCTCTGTCTTGAGCGTCAGTCTAAATGATAAGTATATCTCTGACGAGACGCTACGCGAACAACCGGACATGATATTATTCATTGTTGTAGAGACGTTCGATGGAACGTCTCTAGCAAATAAATTTGGCGCAGCTTCACATAGAATTAGTATTAGCGTAGCTCTCCCAACATGAGAAATCCAGGATTATGAATTACGAATTAATCCCATTTCTTGTAAACCTTGGCGGAGTCGTTGCGCTTCTTGGGGGTTTTGTAGTTCATGGATAGCGATCGCACTATCAAAAGCTGCTAAACTGGTTTCAACATCGCCCACCTTTAACAGCACTACTCCCAAATTTTGATAAGCTTCTGCATAGTCAGGATTTAACAGGATAGCTTGGTTATAGGCATCAATAGCTTCAGCAAATAAACCCATTGCTTTATTTACCATACCCAAATTGTAATGACCAAAAACAAAACCAGGGTCAATCTTTAAAGCTGTTTCATAAGCATTTTTCGCACCTTGTAAATCTCCCACAGCTTTCAATAAATTACCCAGATTATTATATCCTCCTAACTTCAACAAAGGATAAATAGGCAATTTTACAGCAGCTTGATAATGGGAAAGAGCCTGATTTCCATTTTTTAAATGTGTATTAGCAATTCCTAAGTGATAATGTAATTCATACAAGATATCATAATTTATTTCATTGGTCGTAATGGTTTCATGAATAATATTTCTACCTCTCTTAGATTGAAAATCTTTAAATCCGCGTGGGCGGTTTTTTTCTGTGGTATTTTGATTCCCCAGCACCTGCTTTAAACCTCTGGTTAATAACTCCATCCCATCCTTAATTTTCCCCATTTCCACATACAAAGCTCCCAATTTACTGCAAACATAAGCATCATTAGGATTAGCTGCAAAAAATTCTTCCATTGCGGCAGCGGCTTTAGTATATTTATTCTGTTGGTTAATTACCGCTTTTTGATATCCTGCGTGTAGAATTGCGACCCCTGGTAAATAACCAATTTGCCAATTAGATTCTTGAGCTAAAATAGCAGTAATACTATCATCAACCAAGGCATGATAAGGACGATCAAAACATATATCTGAATGGTTACGAAACAGTCGTGAAACCAAAGAATAAGGTGATTGTGTGGCTCCGACTTCTTGACGCACAAGATTAATTAATAGATATTCCTCTATATTAATTGCTGCTTTCAGATGCGGCACAATTTCTGGTGTCAGACTTTCATCAGCATCTAATACTAAAACCCAATCCCCTGTGACGTATTTCAGAGCTTCATTGCGAGCTTTACTGAAGTTATTACACCATTCAAAATGATGTAACTTAGCCCCAAATTTTTGAGCGATTTGGGGTGTATTATCAGTTGAACCTGTATCTAGAACTACAATTTCATCGACAACATTTTTAACACTACTCAGGCACTTTGGCAAGGCAGTTTCTTCGTTTTTAACAATCATACACAAGCTGAGTTTCATATATAGCAAGATAGTATTTATAGCTTTGGTCAATAATAGCTTATGTAATAAAGTATCGAAATGTGTCAGAATTAACAATATATAAGTAACAATTACTTCCAGGGTTTGGGAAAAGAAAGACAAAACTAGACAACCGTCGTATTTTCAGGGTTTGATTGTAAATTTTTGTAATAAAAAAGTCAAAATCTACAATATTTTCGGCGCTGTACTGAAAATTTTGGATACAATTATCGAGCTTGATCACGAGAACATGAAGGAGCATAATGTGCTGAATCAGCTATATTATTGTCAAATTACTTTTTTTGCGATACAAGTATGATAATTACCCATTTAATTGAGTTTTTACAGCACTCAAGAAATTAGTGTTAACTTAGGCTCAGTATAGGTATTACATTCACCGATATTAACCCATAGAATCAATAGGGATAAGTTTTTATGGTTGATTTTACAGTTGCTATCTGTACCTACAATGGGGGAAACCGTGTCCTAGATGTGTTAGAAAAATTGCGATTGCAAATTGGGACAGAGAAACTTATTTGGGAAATTCTAGTTATCGACAACAATAGCACTGATCACACTGCTGAAGTAATAAAAAACTATTTATCTAATTGGACTGAAACCTATTCTCTGAAATATTTTTTTGAACCAGAACAAGGACTCGCTTTTGCCCGCAGGTGTGCTATTAGAGAAGCACAAAGTGATTTAATTGGATTTTTAGATGATGATAATTTACCATATCCTAATTGGGTAATAGAAGCTTATAAATTTGGACAAATTCATGGAGATGCAGGTGCATATGGAGGACAAATTTATGGCAAATTTGAAGTCGAACCACCCCAAGGATTTGAAAGAATTGCTCGCTTTTTTGCACTTATAGAAGGGAATAAAACTTATTGCTATAACGAAAAATATCAATCAAATAGACAAAGAATGTTTCCTCCCGGAGCAGGAATAGTCATTCGTAAACAAGCTTGGTTAGAAAGTATTCCTGAACATCCCTTATTGCCGCAAACAAATGAAGATTTGGAGATGTTACATTATCTTTGGCAACAAGACTGGAAAATCTGGTTTAATGCTGAAATGAAATTAGATCATTTAATTCCTAAATCCCGGTTTGAAAAAGACTATTTAAGGAAGTTTTTCCGCCAAAATGGGATATGTCGATATTATTTTAGAATGCTGAATTATCAACCTTGGCAAAGACCAGTGATGAGTATTATATACATGATTAATGATTTTCAAAAAGCAATTAATTTTTATATTAAGAACAAGAATGTTTTAAAAACTGATGTGGTGATAAATGGAGAAATGGAATTGCTTTTAAGTTTATCTCTCAGCCCTTTTTATCATTGGAAAATAATTAAACAGTAAAATCAAAGACTCAGATATGGAAGAAATGCAATTCATTTATAGATTTAAAATATAGCGTTTTCCAATCTAATGAAGTACACACAAATTTATTCCCTGTTCCCTGTTAAGAGTTCCCTAAAACTAAAAAACTTTGTACCTCACGAGCATGGGAACTGCTATATGTGCATTCAAGCCTTTTGATTACAAGGCTTGAATGTTGAAATTTTTTTGGTGTTATTTCTTAGATTTCATATTTTTGATTTTATGCCATCTCTGTATTAATTGAGGGGGCAAACTATCTTTTACGCGGAAATTAGTAGCTATGGGAATCATTTCCACACCGAGACTAGATAACATAATCTGGGATCTTTGGGCAGCATTTTCAAATACTTCTGTTTGCTGTAAAGGAATATCAAAGCCATGAACCATTAAACCAGTCGTAAGGTTACGTTGCCATCTTCCACAACTACCTGTACGATGACGGAACATAGTAAAGCAACTATCAACCCCACCAGAAAATGCTGAAATAGCTTTTTCTGATGTTTGATTATTAATTTGTTCTTTTTCTACATCTGCAATGATATCAATTAAACTGTAATCATTGGGTAGCCAACAATTCCAAGCAAGTTGAAATTCTGTCAAATTTCGCAGCAAAGACGGAGAAACTTCACCATGTACAATTAAATCTGTTGACCGATTCATTGCCATCATCAAAGTAGCAACTATAAACGCATCACAACTATTACTCACCGATTCTTTATAATCAGAAGGAAGACGATACCAAAGACGAGTGCGAGTTTGTTGAGGATTTTCAATGGTGACACTGATCGTAATTGAACCTTCAGCTTCTGTAGTTTCTTCTTGCCAAAGATGGATTTTAGACATTATAAATACTCCTTAGACCAAAGGGATAATCCGATTAAAGTTTTTATTCCAGATACTTCATGAATTTGATCTGATTTACTGTGAATAACAGTCTTTCCACTGGTAAAAATCAAGGTTGAATAGTTTTAAGAAAATGCGATTGCTGTTCTAGATTTGGATCAACAACAATTACAGAATTAGCCATTTATATTACCTGATTTACTTAATTCTAATAATTCTTTTACAGCGAATTCAATCTGGGTAGGATCTTTAACAAATCTACAAAATGGGATGTCTTTTGTCCATGCTTCATAAAAAGATTCATTCTTGTAATAAGCATTAGGTAGAAAAACATGAGGAATGCTCAACAGTGTGCAAAGAATATGTCCATGCAACCGATTTGTAATTACTATTTGATGTTGCTGAAATTGATAAATTCCACTGTACATAAAACTCCATAAAAGTTTGTGCATAGCAGGATTATACATCTGATTGAATTTATCAGCATTGCCATAAAAATATTGCCATTTCTGCCGATATATCCACTCCACTGGAGTCATCAAGCCACGTTGCCAAACCTCCCTTACCATTTGTGTCACAAAACGTTTTATCCCGCTGGACTGAACTCCTAGCACCCATTTATATGAAACCCAATCTTGTACAACTAAATTAGGAATTTTTACATTATCTACTGAAAATTTAAGATTTAATTCTTTGTCTTTTCTACAGAGAAAGAGAATTGATTGTTTTGGCTGACGGTTAGTAGATACACCTGGTGAATTTAATAATTGGAAAGCCATATCAGGAGACTTAATCACTCGGCATTTATCAAAAGACTCCTTAGCAATTTGATAGCTACGATCATCACGGACAAATATAGTTAAATTAGGATGAGAATTAAATATATTTGCTGTTTTTTGGAGATTATCTAAATTGTTAAATAGAATACTTTGTGGAAGAATAATAATTGGTCGATCTTGATATTTAGTAATAATCTGCTCTCGAAATTGCTGATGAATAGGCCAAAGGTCTCCTAAATTACCTCCTCCATGCAGAAATATGGGAGATTTACCAATTTTCTTTTCCATTACTGTTGGGGAAAAATCTGCAATACTAGAAGTGTAATTAATTTTTGTTTTTAGTACATCAGTTAAGTAAATCACAGTCCCCAACCAAATTAAATGATCTCCCAAATTTAGATGATCTGGATAGTTCAGCAATGCACATGATTCAAAACTATCTAATTGTCCTAAAACTTTATGTAAGTCTTCTTTAATTCTCGCTGCGATTATATTTTTCATGGCTGCGTTGTTCCTGAAAATAATGGCTAAAAAATTGTTAATTGCTTAAAGTTTCTTTTTACTACTAACATTCGTTCATAAAATAACCATGCACAAGATACACCAAAAAGCTGAGAAACCTTACTTTGGTATAATCCAAATAAATATTAATTTCTAAGCCTCTCCCAGTTGCCAAGAAGTCTACCCTGTGGGAAACCACTCCGTGTCTATGGGGAAGGTTGTACTGTTTGGTTACATTGTCAACCGTCAGCAGTATAACATAACTATTGTAAATATGAATAAAAATCACAAGTGAGATTGGATATTACTGATTATATCTCTATTAATAAACTGTTACAAATTCAATAAATTTTGTGGGTTTAGCGATGCTAAACCCTGGTTTGTCAATCCAATATTAATTCTTTTAATTTCCCAAATAGTCACCTAAATTTAGACCAATCACCCCGATAATTATTAAAATTATAGAGATAAGTTTGACGAATGAGAAAGACTCATTAAAGCAGGTAATTCCAATACTAGTAATTACGATAGTACCTAAGCCAGACCAAATAGAATAAACGACGCTGACCTCAATTTTTCTGAGAGAAAGTGTCAAAAAAGTTAAACAAAGTCCATAGAAGACAAAGATAAAAATTGAAGGAATTATTTTAGTAAATTCTTCAGACAATTTCATGCAAGTTGTGCCGAAGACTTCAAAAATAATTGCCATTATGAGGTAAATCCAACTGATTGGCATAGTTATTATTAATGTGTGAGGAGATGAGAGTATGATAGAATATATAATGAGTGTACGGCGATTTCTCAGGCTTATTTGTTGTATAGAATACTTTTAAACTATCCTCTAAGCAAGCTACAGGTTTGATATAAATAAGAGTCTAAAACTATCTTAAATTTATGATTATTTAACTAGTCTCTTTATTTCCCAAATCCTCTAAAACAATAGGGATTTTAATTATAAACTCAGCACCTTGTCCGGGGATGGATACACAAATAAGCTCACCACTATGCTTTTCAACTATAATTTGATAGCTGATTGATAATCCTAAGCCAGTTCCTTGACCTACGGGTTTGGTAGTAAAGAAGGGATCAAATAAGCGCTTTTTTATATTATCTGGTATTCCTAGTCCATTATCTGCGATACTAATGATAACTTGATTTTCATTAGTTACTTCAGTATGAATGCATATTCTCATCTCTTCGTGATTTTTGGCAGTCACATTATTGCTAGAAACTGATGATTTATAACTTTCTGAAAGAGCATCAATAGCATTAGCTATGATATTCATAAATACTTGATTAAGTTGCCCAGGATAGCACTCCACTAAAGGTAGATTTCCGTATTCTTTAGTAACCTGAATCTCTGGACGATCAGGTTTAGCTTTTAGATTATGTCTGAGAATAATTAATGTATTCTCTATGCCTTCATGAATATCGACAAATTTAACTTCTGCCTGATCTAGCCGAGAAAAGTTGCGTAGCGATAAGACAATTTCATTAATTCTAGTAGCACCTACTTTCATAGAAGATAATAATTTTGGCAAATCTTCTAAAATAAATTCGATTTCAATTCCCTGATGTTTTACTTGCGATACTACATCAGAATAAGATTGTCCCTGTTGATAACATTGGATTAGATATAGTAAGTCTTTAACATATTCAGTAGCATAACTGAGATTGCCATAGATAAAATTCATAGGATTGTTGATTTCGTGTGCAATACCAGCTACAAGTTGTCCCAAGGCAATCATTTTTTCATTCTGTAGCAATCGAGAATAATTGTGTTGAAGATCACGGAAATCTGCTCGTGCTATTCTGGTTCGTTCTTTTTCTTTTTGTAATCGAGCTATTGTTAAAATATGGATGCGAGAGTAGGCTAAAAGTAATTGATGGAAATCTAGTAATCCATGTTGGCAAGATGAATCGGTAATTAAAATTGGCTCATAAACCAGTTGTTGTGATCGCTCTAAAGCTATCTGTGTCGCTTCCACAATTGATATCTCTTCAGGTAAAATACATATTTCTGGGCGGAGAAAATTATAGAGATATTCGACAGGCCGTCCAGCAAATAGACCTAAACCATAAGGACGGCTCATTTGTTCAAAAAATAGCCGTCGCGAAATTACGCCCACACATTGCTGATTTTTAGTCAAGATAATTCCTGGAAGTAAAGGCTCTTGTTCAAAAATTTTAGCCAATTCGTTTCCTGGATGATCTAGCTCAATTTTAACAATCCAAACTGGTAGTTCCTGCAAAGTTGAATCTGGTTTTAAGTTCAACTCATCAGCACTTTTCATGCTATGCATAGCCAGCATCTTGACAATCCTTAATATTTAATATTTGTGATTCTTAAAATCTGCATGACTACTTAAGCTAATATTGCTGGGCGGAATTGAAAAATAGACTTCTGTTAGGTATACAAAATTAAAAAAGCTTTATGAGAAAGACTATTTATAAATTTTGAACAGTTATCTTATTTCCGTTCAGCGGTACTAGTATTTTCAACATGATTTAGCAAATATTAGTGCTAGGCAAGATATTATTCTAAGTATTTGTGCAGAATTAAAACTTTACAAGCGAATTATGTAATCGCAATATCGAACTTACATGAAATTTGAGGGCTTGGGTAAAACATATAACTAAATTGATTGAGAATCTAGCGGACGGATGCATTAAATCCTAGCATCTAGCCTTTAACTAAAAGTTAAGGATTCATATTAAATTCAGACAAAATGTCCTAAAATGACTGATTTAAATATATTTACTTACTTAATTTGGGGAATTGCTGCTAGTATTTTTGTACTTAATCGGAAAATACTGAGTTAATTAGATAAAATAATACTTATTTTGCCTTTTTATTATTCTCCACCAATATGGCGTGCCATACACTAATTAAAATGTAAAATATGACGGTTGTATTATATGCCCGAATGTGATTGAGCGTTATACTTTGCCCGAAATGGGCAATCTGTGGAATGAAAACTATAAGCTACAAACCTGGCTGCAAGTAGAAATTGCTGTTTGCGAAGCACAGGCGGAATTGGGTTACATTCCATCAGAGGCGGTTGCAGAAATTAAGTCTAAGGCGAATTTTAACCCTCAGCGGGTGCTAGAAATTGAGGCTGAAGTCCGCCATGATATGATCGCTTTCTTGACAAATGTCAATGAATATGTAGGTGATGCGGGGCGCTATATTCACCTGGGTTTAACAAGTTCGGATGTGTTGGATACGGCTTTGGCGCTGCAATTGGTTGCGAGTTTGGATGTGCTGTTGCTACGCCTGGAAGATTTAATTCAAGCTATTCGCCATAAAGCTAGAGAACACCGTTATACTGTGATGATTGGGCGATCGCATGGTATTCACGCTGAACCGATGACTTTTGGTTTTAAGTTAGCTGGGTGGTTGGCAGAAGTGTTGCGACACCAAGAACGCTTGCAAATTCTCCGCAAAACCATAGCTGTAGGTAAAATCTCTGGTGCAGTGGGAACTTATGCTAATATTGAACCTCGTGTAGAAGCGATCGCTTGTCAAAAGCTCGGACTCAAACCTGATACCGCCTCTACACAAGTAATTTCCCGCGATATTCATGCTGATTATGTACAGCAATTGGCTCTTGTTGCTGCATCCATTGAACGCTTTGCTGTAGAAATTCGCAATCTCCAAAAAACCGACGTTTTGGAAGTTGAAGAATTCTTCGCTAAAGGTCAAAAAGGGTCCAGTGCTATGCCCCACAAACGTAACCCTATTCGTTCTGAACGACTGACGGGAATGGCGCGATTAGTGAGAAGTCATGCAGGTGCAGCTTTAGAAAACGTAGCTTTATGGCACGAACGAGATATTTCTCACAGTTCTGTAGAACGGGTAGTTTTACCAGATGCTTGCATTTTAACTCACTTTATGCTGCATGAAATCACCGACTTGGTGACAAATCTTCTGGTTTATCCCCAGAACATGGAACGGAATCTCAACTGCTATGGTGGCGTAGTTTTCAGCCAAAGAGTTTTATTGACTTTGATCGACAAAGGACTAAACCGCGAAGAAGCTTATGCGATCGTTCAACAAAACGCACACACAGCTTGGAATCAACCAGAAGGTAATTTCCGCGATTTGATTAGCAAAGATCCTCGTGTTACTCAAAATTTGTCATCAGCAGAAATAGAAACCTGTTTTGATCCACAGCAGCATCTCAGACATTTAGATCAGGTTTATCAAAGGCTGGGTATTTAATTCATACTCCCACGCGGGGATGGGGAAGCGGGGACGTGGAGACGCGGAGATGGGGAGACGTGGGGACGCGGGTACGCGGGGAAAATTAAAAATTCCCTGTTCCCTGTTCCCCGTTCCCCGTTCCCCGTTCCCTGTTTACGAATTACGAATTACGAATTACGAATTACGAATTACGAATTACGAATTATTTCCCCCTGTTTGCTCTGCGTTAAAAAAATACACCCACCTGCCACCAAAAACGCCACCGCACCTCTAAATCCACTGGCTACAGCTGTCATCCCTGGCGGAAAAAATACACCAAATAAACTCATTGCCAAGGAAAATCCCCCAAAATACATCCCAATTCCTAACCCAGCCCAGCGCTGAGGCATTAACTCCAAAGCAAAGGGAATTACCCCATTGACAATTAAACTAAATCCAGTTATTATAAAAAATATAATGGGAATCTGTGCGCGCAGATATATCATTGCCAGAATTGAGCAAACAGTTATACCGACACCTGCGAGCATAACTCGACGATTTCCCAGCTTGACTGCACAGAAACCTGCGGGTAAGGCAGCAACAGCGAGAGCTAATCCAAACCAAACCATGATTGTAGTTATATCATTAGTATTAAGTTGAGTTTTCAGGGTTTTGCTTAAAGCATCAATGAGTAACCGGGAACCCCAACCGACAGAAAAACCGGTAACTAGGATTAAACCTAAGTTTTTGAAAGGTATTTTGGGTGTTTCTAGGTTTTGTTGTGCTGTTGGTATTGCTGGGGGTTGGACAAAGCGTAACGCAAATGCAGCAGCAAGAAGAACAAAGGAAGCGATCGCAAAAGCAAAAATTGCACCTAAACTAAGAATAAACTGATTTGCAATTCCCCGAAAAGCACCAACTACTCCTCCCGCTAAAGTCACAAAACTGAATGCTAAAGGCAACTCAGCCGGCATAGCATATATTGTTAATAAGCACATTGCGGGAGAACGAAAAACAGTCATTGCTAAAGCCCAAGCTACCAAAGCTAAGGGTAAAATTCCCCGTATCACCTCAGTTGGTGGGATGAAAGTTACAATACAGGGGATAGCAATCAATAAAGTTGAAGCGAGAATTACACCTACCGAAATGAAAGGAAAGCGACTTCCTAATTTTAGTCTAGCTTGATCTGAAAGTCCCCCCATCAGTGGTTCCATCACCACAGCCAAGGCATTTTCTACAACTAATATACCAACTGCTAAAGATGGCGGAAAACCAAATTGAGTCAAAAGTTGGGGTAGATAAGTATTATAAACCAACCAAGTGAGGGTAATTGCTGCCTGTAACCCTGCTAAAACCCAAACTTGTACCCATAAAATACTTGGTTGAGATTTTGAGGTATTCATCCGATTTTCGATTTCCTACGGATAGGAAAGGTAACAGGTAACGGGAGTTTTTGGAATTAATTTGGAATTAATTTATTCTCGATTCTCCATTCTCGATTCTCCATTCTCTGTTCCCTGTTCCCTGTTCCCTATTCCCTATTCCCTATTACCTATAATTTAATACTGAGGAACAGAAGAATCTACTTCCTGACTCCAAGCATTAATTCCACCTTTGACATTAGTTCCCACAATTCCGGCTTCCTTGAGGATACCAAGGGCTTTTGCAGAACGTCCACCCATTTTACAATGAGCAATTAAGCGATGTCCGTTGAGTATTTCCTTCACCTTAGCAACACCATCACCGGTTTCAATATCGGGTAAAGGTATTAATACTGAACCAGGAATTTTGGCAATTTCATACTCGTGGGGGTTACGGACATCGACCAATACAAAGTCTTTCGCACCACTATCTATTAATGCCTTCAACTCCGTCACCGTCATTTCTTGAATTTCCATTTGCTGTTTCGCTTCTTCTGCTTGCGCTTGCGGTATACCGCAGAATATTTCGTAGTCTATTAACTTTTCAATGACTGGACGAATCGGATTAGGACGCAGTTTCAATTCTCGGAATTTCATTTCTAAGGCATTGTACAACAGCAAGCGTCCGCTGAGGGTATTACCATTACCAAGAATAATTTTGACTGTTTCTGTGGCTTGAATGATACCAATCATTCCTGGTAAAATCCCTAATACACCACCTTCTGCACAGGAGGGAACCATTCCTGGTGGTGGTGGTTCTGGATACAAGTCACGATAGTTGGGACCACCTTCGTAGTTAAATACGGTTGCTTGTCCTTCAAAACGGAAAATGGAACCGTAGACGTTAGGTTTGTCTAACAATACGCAAGCGTCGTTAACTAGATATCTGGTGGGGAAGTTATCAGTACCATCAACTACGATATCGTAAGGACGAATGATATCGAGGGCGTTTTCGGAACTTAAGCGAGTTTCGTATAAATCAACTTGACAATGGGGGTTGATTTCGTGAATACGGTTTTTCGCTGATTCGATTTTGGGTTTACCTACCCAAGATGTGCCGTGAATAACTTGACGTTGCAGATTGGAGGTATCAACGATATCAAAATCTACAATACCAATGCGTCCAATACCAGCTGCGGCTAAATATAACAGCAATGGTGATCCTAGTCCACCTGTACCGATACACAATACACTGGCAGCTTTTAGGCGTTTTTGCCCCTCCAGTCCCACTTCTGGCAAAATTAAGTGACGGGAGTAGCGTTCGTAGTCGTCTTTTGTCAACTGGATTTCATCCAGATTGGGATTTAGCATAGCAGTTGAATGGGAAAGCGCGGAGTATTAATGTTAACTTAAAATTGTTAAGTTTATATGTTCGATTGTCTCAAGTTGAAATTGGTGATTTTCGTCCAGACTCCAACTTTGGAGTTTGCCCGCTTTACCATTTTCAACGGAAACTATTATATATGAGTATTCTGGCCAAGCATAGAGTCTATCCCATTCTGAAGGAATAGCGGGGTGATCGGGATGGGAATGATAGATACCAATTATACTTAAGTTACGGTTTCTGGCTTCCCTTTGCATTTGTAACATGAAAGCGGGTGCGATCGCATATCTTCTCTTGGTACTCTGGGCTTCTACTGTAAAATTCACCGCTTCTTGATTCCAGGCGTTTTCTGTGGGTATGACTGTAATTAGGGTTTTGCTATCTTCAGCCATATAGCCTAGCATTATCCCACAGCATTCTTCAGGATAGGTGCTTTCGGCGTGATTGTTGATAATTTGTAAATGTTCTGGCTGGAGTTTGAGGTTCATTTTTGATTGTTAAACGCAGATAAACGCAGATAAACGCAGATTAAGAGGATATGTTTTTAGAGGTTGTGTACTACTCGTTTTGTTTCTATCAGGACTTACGTAACTGGCACATTGGTAAGGTGCGTCAGATATCAAAAATCTGTTTATTTACTAGATTTATGCAGTAGTAAAGCACCCTACAATAGACATCTGGTGAAAACTAAATGTGCGTTTTCTAGAACCCTTGTAGAGACTTTCCATGGAACGTCTCTACATTCTTTTCCGGAGATGTCTAATAGATTTTTAGTGTGACACTTGCGTAAGTCCTATCTATTTTAGAATTGCTAATTTCGAGAAGCTACCTTAAGGATGTCTAAATCTGTGGTAAAGTTTGTCTTATAAAGACTGATTTAATGCCCCTTTCCTGCACCTAAATACAATTCTCCCACTTTGGGATCAGTTAACAATTCTCTACCAGTTCCAGAAATAGCATCTCTTCCTGATTCTAATACACAACCACGATCAGCCATTTCCAAGGCTTTACGGGCATTTTGTTCTACTAAGACGATGGCTGTACCCGATTGGTTAATTTGTTTAATTTGCTCAAATACTTGCGTTACTAAAATGGGAGATAAAGCTGCCGAAGGTTCATCTAAAAGTAGTAAACTGGGTTCTAACATCAAAGCTTTACCCATCGCTAACATCTGTCTTTCCCCACCAGATAAAGTTCCTGCTCGTTGACGACGGCGATCGCTTAATCTAGGAAACATGGTAAATATTTTGTCTTTTAGGGGTTTGAGGGGAATATTCCGCACAAAGGCTCCCATTTCCAGATTTTCTTCAATCGTCAGGGAAGGAAAAACATTGGCTATCTGTGGGACATAACACATCCCTCTTTGGACGATTTGATTTGACTTTAACCCAGCAATATTTTCCCCTTTGAAGGTAATTGTGCCTGTATGGGGTGTTAAAAGTCCAAATATGGTTTTTGCTAAAGTGGATTTACCTGCACCATTAGGACCAATAACGGTAACTAATTCGCCAGGTGATACTCGAAAATTTACACCTTGTAATATATCTACATCTTTGATATATCCAGCGTAGACATTTTCCACTTCTAATAAATAATCATTAGTCATTAGCAATAAATTGGGAATAGGGAACTCTGAACAGGCAATAGGCAATAGGCAATAGGCAAGAATTAATTAATTTTTCCCTGTCACCTGTCACCTATCACCTGTCACCTAAGAGGGTGTTTTTTGCAGTTCAGGGCGTTCTTCTGCCAGAATTGCATTTTCTACAGGGCAAACTTGTAAACAGATGCCACAGTCGATACAGGTAGCAAAGTCAATCCAGTACCAATCAGTGCCTTTGACGTTTTTACCTGGGCCTTCATGAATGCAAGCTACAGGACAAGCTCCTACACAGTCAGCAACGCCTTCACAAACATCAGTTACAATTGTATGTGGCATTTTATCGATTCCCTCTCTTGAATGAATCAGTAGTTTTTAGCATCACAATTTGTCAAGTTATCTGTTAACTTACTGCTTCAATTGTTGGTGTTCCATCGGGTTTAATCCAGGCAATTTGGGCGATAGAGCGATCGCTTGCATATTGACGGATAGCCTCTGTATCTCTTCCCCCCAAATCGATTTCTACTCGCACTAAATCAGGAGTATCTCGCAACTTCTGGGCGTAAGCAAAAGCTGCCGCTTCAGCCGTTTTGCTTTCTGGTACTACTAGCCAATTACTTGCGGGTATATCCTGAGGTAATTGCTGAGTCAAGAGAAGAGTTTGGTATAAATCATCAATACTCAATTCAAAACCGATACCGGGAATGTTGTCCCCTTGGGGATGATATAGCCCCAAAAGTTGATCATAACGACCCCCACGCCCTAAAACCTTGGCTTGACCATCCGTATCACTGACTACTTCAAACACAATACCTGTGTAGTAATTAATAGTTTGAATCAAACTCAGGTCAAGAATTAAGGGAAATTTGCGGTCGGATTCTAGTAAATCTACTAGAGATTTGAGATTATTTACCGCCTCTTGCTGCTCGGAGTCGAGATTTAAGCTGCTGACTTTGGCCAAAACATCTGCACTATTACCACGCAAATCCAGCATGATTCTGGCACGTTCGCGGAGTTCGTCAGTTAGAGGTAGAGTATCTATGGTAATGCGATCAAGATGAGCGATCGCACTCCGCACCTGAGTTTGTAAATTGGCAGGAAAAGCATTAAGTAGGGAGCGAGTAATACCAGCTTCACCTAAGATTAAATGCCAGCCCTGTAAATCTAAAGCTGCTAAACAATTAGCTACCAACAATAGCACTTCAGCATTTGCCAGCAACCCACCAGATCCTAGCAATTCCACCCCAGCTTGATAATACTCTTGCTGACGATTATGCCGTTTTTCCCAGTTGCGGCGAAATACGTTGGCATTGTAATACAGCCGTTGGGGATAAGTCGCACCAGCCATACGAGTAACGACTGTACGGGCAATAGAAGCTGTCAGTTCTGGACGTAAGCCCAATGCTTCATTTTGCCCATTTTGCAGTTCAATCACCATTTGGCGCTGAATTGCTTCACCCGCCATTAAAGTATCCATGCGTTCCAAAGTTGAGGTGATAATCCTGTGATATCCCCAACGATGAAACACTTGTTGTAACCTATCTTCAATCCAGCGTTTTTGAGCCACATCTAAAGGGAGTAAATCCCTAGCTCCCGCTGCTGGTTGATACACCATTATTTTTTCCCACCAAACAAACCACCAAACAAACCGCCACTTCCAGACTTATCTGGTTGCTTATCTCCATGATTTGGAGACGAATTCACCTGAGTAGCATTGGGTTTAATTCCTAAAGCTTTGTCTACTTTGGGTTTCCATTCCAAAGCCAATTTCTCTTGAGGATTTAATTTCAGTGCATTGTCCAAGTGAATTTTTGCCATTCTCAGCTGATTTTCCCCTAAATATGCCATTGCGATCAAGCTATGGCAACGACTATTTCTCGGCTCTAGCCTTAAGGCATCTTGCAATTCTACTTTGGCTAGAGCAAATTGGTTTTTTTGCAGTAAAGTTTGAGCGCGACGAAGGTACTGTTCTACAGCCGAGTCTTCTTTAGGTGGTGGTGGCGGTGGTGGTGGTGCTATATTTGTCCTCGGAGGATTGGAGCTAGGTAATTGGGGCTTGATAATTGAATGCCCTGATGTCCGCATCAGGTAAACTAAATTTAATTCACTAATTTGAGCAATTATTTGGCTTGCTTGCTGCAAATCATCAAATTGAGTTGTGGAAATTTTAGTGAGTTGATTTTTGTACAACAAGTCTATATTAGGCGCACTCAATAATTGCTTGGCTACATCTGTGGTGAGTTCTATTGACTCTGATGATTGTGCCAAACGCTTGCCTATTTGCGATAAAACTAAAGTATATTCGGCTCGATTACGTTCTACAGATAGTTTTTCGTAAGCTGGATTAACTAACTTAGATAACAACTCATTGGCTACTTGTTTTGCTGTTTCACCGACTACAGTAGAACTATCTGGGTGCAAGCGCCGAGCGATTTTCAGATAGCGTTTGCGAACCTCTTTGGCATCTGCATCCACTGGAACACACAAAATTGCATGGTGATCTATGAAATCATATTTGAAAAGTCCGCAATCTAATTTTAGAGACATAAGAATATAAGTGTTGCGTGTTGCACCCAAACAGCAATTTTTATTAGTTTACCCTACCTATAATGTTTAGCTATCAGTTAGCTATCATTGTCTTTGCTCACCAAGCTGAAAGAGGGGTAACTTTCATTAATTCCTGACTCAGATTATTATGTATACAACAATTTGTTGCCAGTATTCTACCGGAATCAATTTGGAAAGGAGTGTTATCGTAGGCAGTGACTTTTCCCCCTGCTTCTTGCAATAAAATTATACCAGCAGCAATATCCCAAGGTGCAATTCCTCTTTCCCAATAACCATCAACACGGCCACAGGCAACATAAGCTAAATCTAGAGATGCTGAACCGCCACGTCTCACGCCTTGGGTAAGATGGGTGAGATGACAGAATTCTGCGTAGTTGTTGTCTGAAGTTTCTCGACGGTCATAAGCAAATCCCGTAGTCAACAAACTTTTGCTCAATTCATTAGTTTGAGAAACCTTAATCGGACGGCGGTTGCGCGTTGCACCTAAGCCAGCAGCCGCCCGGAATAGTTCGTTATGGAAAGGGTCATAAATCACACCTACTTGCGATATGCCATTAATAAACAAGCCAATGGAAACTGCAAAACAGGGATATTGATGGGCGTAGTTAGTTGTACCATCTAGAGGATCAATTGCCCACAGGTATTCATTCTCTTGGTTGCCGAGTTTCCCAGATTCTTCTGCGAGGATAGAATGTTGGGGAAAATGGCGGTGCAAGATTTCTAAAATCACCTTTTCGGAAGCTTTATCAGCTGCGGTAACTAAATCACCTGGTCGTCCTTTTTCGGTAGTTGCATCTGCTACTTTCCCTAAATAGTCTTGTAAAATTATACCAGCATTTAAAGCAGCTTCAGTAGCAATATCTAGGAAATTTGGTAAGTTAGTCATTAGTGATTGATCACTTTTTGTAATTAATTAACGATAAAGACGGCGAAATTCAGCAGGAGTTAGACGCATGGGTTTGTCTGGGTTCCAAATTCCTTTTCCCATGAGTCTAGCCCATTGTTGGGCGCGTTCTAAGCGCTCGTCGTATTTGTGATTAGGCGATCGCGCTACAAATAAAGCATACCCTTGTTTCAGTACTTCTTCATTTAACAACAGCTGATCTTTCCACACATAGGCTAAAGTTCGCCCAAATTTATCTTTTGCTTCTAAGTCCAACTCCAGCTTGACTGGTTTATCTGCACCACCAATCAAACTATCTAAAAGTTCTTTAGCGTCTTCTCCCCAAGGACGCTGACGTAAATCTGGCGCTTCTAAACCAATTAACCGCAGAGGAGAAATTAAATTGGGTTGTTCTGACATACCTAGTACTTCCAAGGTTTGTCCACTGACAACCCGTGCTACTTTCACTTCAGCCGGAATGTTGGTAGGTTGATTTTTGCCTTGACAACTTACCAACAGCACCAAGCAAGATAATATTGCTATTTTTTGCGCCAAGATGCTCAAACACCCTTTGAAAGCTGCCATTCTACTCTGTAAGTATCTGCACCCTGCCACAATTTTCATTTTTTGCCTTTAGTCTTCATCTAAGGGTAAACCGGCTTTAATTTTGCCTTTGCCAAAAAAGCGCCCAAACTGGAGTTCGTACACTTCATCTTCGTCTTGTGTTTCTACTTCCAAGTCAGAACGAGCATAACTGACACATAGCAAAGCGTAACCTTTGCGACGTAAGTCGGGGGATAGTCCAATGGCTTCTGGTTGGTAAATGTCTCCAGAGATGACTCTGACAGCGCAAGTGGTGCAAGCCCCGTTGCGGCAAGAGAAGGGTAATTCTACGCCGTTGTGTTCGGCTGTGTGTAGAATATAGCGGTCTTCTGGGACTTGTAGGGTGTATGATGTGCCGTTAGCGCGATTGTATACTCTGATTGTGTGGGTCTGAACCATCTTCATTTTGGGGTGGGAATGGGGGATTTTAAGTTTATTGTAAAAATATCTTGTTTAATATTTGCATTTTTTGGGTTTTTGTTTTATTATTGAAATTCATGACACCTGGAGAGGTGGCCGAGTGGTTGAAGGCGCAGACCTGGAAAGTCTGTTATGCAGAAATGTATACGAGGGTTCGAATCCCTCCCTCTCCGTTTCTGAAATAGGTTTAAATATTTTGGCGTTGCACAATTGCGGGATGATTTGAGAATCTGCATCAATATATAATCACCGCGTCTGGAGTGTCCCCGCGTCAGCCTCAATCATCCCCTTATTCAGCAACGCCAATATTTTCAGTTGACCCAGATTGATACAAACAGTCTGGGTTAATTTTTTATGGGGTCAAGAATCAGCAAGTACAGAAACCTGAATTGCAAGTTTGCTAAGAGAATGTTTGCAAAGTCGGAAAAATTGTCAAAAATCTCTTTCAGTATCAGATGTAAACAGCATGAAAACAATGACATGAAATAGTGATGACCCTTGAAAATAAATTGGTATAAAGATTATCTAGTAGGATACTGTTGTAACTGTCCAGGATAATTTAAATTAGCTGGCGGTATTTGATTAGGCTGTTGTACATTACTATTAATTCCATATCCTACTGGAGAAGTCGAGTTGCTCACACCTGGACTAGGAATTGGAACAGGATAATTTGGTATAGCAGATGTTCCTGTTATTGATGTTCCTACATTAGGCGGTGTGGCAATGGTATTCAAATTACCGTAGGAATTTTGTGGTGAGTTAGTTGGTTTTAGTTGATTATAGCCCATAATTGAACCTGAGGATAAACCCTGATTAGGTAAGCTACTAGTAGGTGAAATTGGCTTTACTCCTACATTACTACCTGAAAAACTGAGTTTATTTGTATTACTATATTTTTTCATCGCTGCTGCTAAAGGACTCATGACCTCAGTGTTTTGACTTTGACTATTTGTAGTCTGAGTAGTTAATCCCCTAGTCAAATTAGAGGCATCTGTGATTTCTGTTCTTTCTGGAGATATAGCGAAGTTGTTAATATCTAAAAACTGATTTTTATAATCACCATTGTCCGACTTCAATAAATTTTCTGGTCGGTTCACAACAAGATTTTTTGCAGGTGGTGAGCTAATATTATTAGTTATCGCCACATTAGATTTGAATTTTTCTTCATCAGTAAAAGCATTTTTTTGATTAATTAAATCCTCTACAAAAAAATCACTATTCTTTAACTGAAGATTACTTGGGAAGGTAGTTACATTTGCAGATAAATTTGTTTGTTCAAAATCACTCAACAAAGTCGGCACATTATCAATATCGGCGGCAATAGCTTGATCTTCTTGTGAAAGTGAAGTATCAGCAGTTTTTTCAGCAGCAATTTCTTTAGGTTGCACTTTAGTAAAAAAGTCTGGATTTATCCAATATTCCCGAATTACTATTCCCATAACCAATAAAAAAATTCCAGTTCCCCAAAAACTAGGGCGCAATAAATTCGATAACCTGGCTTTGAAATAGCGTAAGTAAGCAGGAGGATAGTTACGATCTGGCATAATATAATAACTTGGGTTAGAGTATAAAGTCATGCAACCTTATACTAACTCATCAAAGTTTATACTGCCATGTTAGTGATAAATATTCTTTGACAATTGCGAAAATAACTGACGATAGAAAATATTTAAAAAGCTTGTTTAATTTGCTTTTTTGATTTTTAATTCAAACCTGTGCTACTTACTAGTAGATTGATTTATCTTTGTGCAACTCGCATCAACAAGAATAAACCTGTTACCAAACCGAATGAATTAGGCAACCAAGCACCTATCAAGGGAGAGAGAATACCTGCCTGTGCTAAAGCACCGGAAATTGATAACAGTAGATAATAACTGAAAATAACTATGACACTAATACCAAAACTAGTTCCTCTGCCAGTGCGTTGCGGTATGCTTCCCATTGCCGAACCAACTAAACCAAAAATTATACATACAAAGGGAAAGGCAATTTTTTGTTGAATCCGTACTTCTAATTTCCGAATTTTTTGAGGATCTCCTGCTAGGCGTTCTACTTGTAGTTGTTCTAGGGCTTGAGAAATATTCATTTCGCCGTAATCTCGGCTGTTTTCTGCTAGATTTAAAGGTGTACGTGGTAGTTGTAATTGTTGATGTTCAAACCGCAAAATATTGCGATAAGAACGGTCTGGGGCGACTAGATAAATAGTACCATTATAAAAATCCCAAACTTGTTTTGAGGCATTCCATTGGGCAGATTCTGAGACTAAAATTTGATTCAGTCCTTCTCGAGAACGGTCTATAATTGTTAAACCTATCATTTGCTTGCCATCAAATTGGTCAGCATAAAATAGGCGTGCAAGTACCTTATTTTTAGTACCATCTGGTTGTTTAACATCCCGATATTCAGGATAGTAAATATTTTCTCGTTTAAATGAAGGCTGATCTGATTTTAAGGCTGCTTCTAGGGTACGAGTTGCTTCATAGTTTGCCGCTGGTGCAATTTGCTCATTAAAAACATATGTCATCCCTGTAATTAAACTGCTCAATAACACAGCAGTTAGTACCATACGATAGACACTTACCCCACACCCACGTAGGGCAATCAGTTCACTCTCACTAGAAAGACGACTATAGGTCATCAAAGTAGCCAGTAAGGTAGACATGGGAAAAGAATAAACCATTACATAGGGCAGCTTTAATAAAAAAACTTTCATAGCAATAGTAATTGGTAGCCCAGATTCTACGACTTTTCGCAATAATTCAAATAAGCTATCAATCGCCAAAACTACAGAAGTAAATGCCCCGACACCAAATAAAAATAGGGGAAGCAACTGTACAGCCAAGTAGCGATCCATGATGGAAAAAGGCAGCAGTGAACTAAGGCCGTAAAAAGATTTAAGCTGTTTAGATATCATAAGTAAGTTTAAAAATTAAATAGAGATTATCAAGTATATTGATTATTGTGATTTAACTTGCTAATAAAAACAGATTGATGACAATTTTTAGTTAAGAAATTAAATGTTTGATGATGAGAATTCATTGATAAGTGCTAAATTCTTGATCAGAAAATGTTAGCCGTATTTCCTGTTTCAAATTTCCTAAGTTGATTTAGTTAAAAAAGTTATCACCTAAATAATATTGTCGCACGAGTGGGTTATTGTAAAGTTCATCGGCAGTACCAAAAGCAAGTATTTGCCCTTCCCGCATAATATAACCACGATTAGTGATAGCCAAGGTTTCGCGGACATTATGATCTGTGATCAGAATTCCCATACCGCGATCGCGCAATTGTCCCACAATCTCCTGAATTTCCGCAACGGCAATGGGATCAACTCCCGCAAATGGTTCATCTAAAAAGAGAAATTTTGGACCTTCTCTACCTGCTGCTAAAGCCCTGGCTAACTCAGTTCGTCGTCGTTCACCCCCAGAAAGTTGAATACCTTTACTATTTGCCACTTTTTCCAAGCGAAACTCTTTTAGTAAATTGTGTAACCGCTTCGACCACTCCCATCGTGGCACATTCGTTTGCTCAAATACCAGGAGAATATTATCCCGGACTGAGAGTTGGCGAAAAACACTGGCTTCTTGTGCCAGATAGCCAATGCCTAATCTTGCTCGTTTGTGCATTGGCATTCCTGTAATATCCCAATTATCTAACCAAACTCTTCCCTGATTCGGTTTTTCTAAGCCTGTGGCGATATAAAATGTTGTTGTTTTACCGGCTCCGTTTGGTCCGAGTAAGCCAACCACTTCACCTTGAGCAACAGAAAGGCTAACGCGATTGACAATGACGCGCTTGCCGTAAGATTTGTGAATATTCTCTAAAAAAATTTTCACTATTAGTGTCTTGTTTGGGTGGTAGATATTATTAATTAGAACGTTTGAGGGCTGGTGTTTTTGGAGCCGGTTTAGCAGGTTGTCCGTTCACATTAGTGTCATCCACCATGTAGACAGATTCTACCTGACGGTTGGACTGGGGTAAGGCGATAAATCGGCCTTCGTCAATCAAATAAGTTACTTTCTCAGCCCGAATACTATTGTTACCTTGTTGCAAAATATAAACGTTGCCACTGAAATCAATTCGCCGTTCTTTACTAAAGTATTGTGCTTGGGCAGATGTTGCTTGCAACTGACGAGCGGGATACAACATCTGCACATTACCACGGGCGGTAATTACTTGGGTTTTAGCATCATATTCTTGCACATCAGAGCGAATGGTGAGTGGGCGATTTCCTGCTGATTGCGCGGTAGCGGTTTGCACTTGGCTAGGGAAGGCAATTGTTGCCAACAGTGCAACTGGTAGCATCAAGGCTAAACCAAAGCGCCGTATTTGTGAATTTGGCAATTTATAGGGAGGTATCATAGTAATTGGGGATAGAAATCTTGAGGTTATGTTCTTATTATCTCCAGCAGTTTATCCAAAAATAAAATCTACTATCAAGAATACTTGTAGATAAATATTTGCTGGCTACTGAAAACTATTGACGTTTTTCTCCCCAGAAGGTTGCATTCAGGAAAAACCCCAAAGTTATCTTTCATTTATAGAAATCGTGGGTAAAAGCAAGGCTATATTTTCACCCCCATCACTACTAAGTATTTTTTCGGGATCTGTTTGTTGGAGTACTTTCAACAATTCCACACTCTGAGTGAATAATTTTTCCACATTGATGCCGTAGTCACTTTCTGGGTAACGTCGCAGACGATTGCTACCTTCTCCCAATAGAATCATTGCTCCTCGTAAGTTGCGATTACCCAGATGATAGAGTGCTACAGCGATTTGCAGAATACCCTGATATAAACTTTTTTCTGGTTCAGTTGCTTCAATCCACAGGGCTTCTAAGGTGTCATGACAGGCGTAGAACTGCCCAGAGTTGAACTGTTCTACTCCTTGCCAAAACTCTTGGGGCAGGTTTTCACTCATCCCATGCTTTCTCGCACTTCTTTGATGGTTTCGAGAGATATTTCTTGTGTGTCACCAACAAAGTCGCTCTCGGCGGTGAGGAACAGCATACAGTGACATTCTTTGCGTTCTCGCATGGGTACACAAGGACAGTTCCAATAGGCAGCGCTGACTTCCGCTTCTTTGTCTTCATAGTGGCGGCAGGGACACAAAGGCGCACCGAGTTCGTCTTTATGTTTGGCTAGTCCTTCTATCACAACTGCGGTAACGGAAGGTTCTGAACAGAAGTACGTTCCAGTCCGCTTGGCGTATTGCTCGGAAAAATGCCGCATTGCCTCTAGGCTTTTATCGCTGGATTTAGTGTTAACTTCTGATGGAATCATTGGCTCGGACGCTCATAAATTTAAATATTTCTTTGCATTGTACAACAGGCGGGAGCCATGGGGCAGTAACCATGGGGCAGAAGGCAGGGGGCAGGAGGTAGAAGTTTTTTATTTGTTATTAATTGATTTTTGTTCTCTAGAATGAACTTAATGGTTTTTGTAACTGAAGTTGCATTTCTTGTCCATTTTCCCAGGTTATGCCGGGATAATCTCGGCTGACTAGGATTGGTTCTGAGGGTGAAGTTACATTCTCCCACAAAATCCAACGACTGCCCAGAGGTAACTCGGATAGGGTTAAGGGGTTTTGGGTGAGCCAAATTAATGGGCAGTTATCTGGTGGGGTATTTGTTTCTTCTAGGGGGTTGGTTGCTGCTAAGGTTTCGAGAACGGGAATATCACCTTTGGCTAAACCTGTGGCTGCTGTCCAAAGTTCTACTTGTAATTTTTGGCGGTGGGCGTAGAAATACAAGGATGCAGCAGCGATGACGGCTTGTTCAAATTGTTCTTGTTGCCAATTGTCAGCACTATCAAGGGCAATAATAATTTTTTGTCCGGCTGTAATTAGTTCTAATTCCCGGACTCGTAATTCTCCGTAACGAGCGCTGGTACGCCAATGGATGAGACGGGTGGGATCTCCAATGCGGTAAGGACGGAGCGATCGCACTAATCCTGTCGTGGCTAATTGTAATGGTACACCACGAGGATCGTTTTTTTGACTTTCGTCTTGACCGATTTCATCTATGAGGGGGCAGTTTGTCAGGGGTAAAACGGTGGGATAGACAATGGCTCTAATTGGAGATTTTCGCTGCCGACGACACCAAAATAAGCCCCATGGCGCACCTGTTCCCAATTCTACTGTTTCCCAACGATACAAGCCTCGGCGTTGGGTCGGGTGGTAATATATCCAACGGTGAGAGTCTTTTGCACCAATGGTGTCAATTGGTTGTTTGACTGGTTTTCCCAAGACAAAGGGAAGTATATCCGATACTTGCAATAGGGTAATAGGTGTTTGGGTGGGGTTATGAATTTCTATTTCAATGGTGAGTTCGTCACCGACGGTGACTGGTGGGATGGGAGAGCGGTTAACAATTAAATTTTTGAGCGATCGCGGTGCTAAAAAAGCTGATACACCCACAAGGGCAAGACAGACCCCGCTAATTACATATAACCAGCCCGCCATTGTGTTGATTGCAGCGCCTAAATAACAAATTGCCACGCCTATTAATACCCAACCCCCGTAGGTAGGAGATGAGGCGTGGGTTTCTAACCAATTGGTGATGTTTTTGGTGATTTTCATAGTTTCTTTTTTAACTCAAAAATGGCTGAAATGCCCAGTATTTTAGCCATTTGCATTGATAAATTTGTAAGTGTGTATGATTAAATTAAGGAATGTAGGTGGAATTTTAAAATATGACAATTACTACCAACTTAAAACAACTCTATGATACCGATGATAATTTATGGTTGGAAGAAACTATTGAATTATTAAAACAAAAACAGTTTAACCAACTTGATGTAGAAAACTTAATTGAGGAATTAATCCGTTGGGGTAAAAGAGATTTAGCTAAAGGGAAAAGTTTTTTAAGGCAAATTATTATTCATTTATTATTACTTCAATATTGGCAGGTAGAATATGATAAAAACTATCGTCATTGGATTGGAGAAATTAAAACTTTTAGATATGACTTAAATAATCATTTAACGACGAATTTAATAAACAAGCTACAGGAGGATTTAGAAAATGTTTATCAAAGTGCAGTTGATTTTGTGCAGATTAAAACTGATTTAACTATTTCTACTGAAAAATGTCCTTACACTATGACACAATTATTAGATAATAGCTATTTACCAATTGAACAATAAAATCATGAAAATTATCACAATTAATATTCTTTTTAAACTAGACCATTGGCCACAACGCCGAGAATTATTAATAGCAGGACTCAAAGCTGAAAATCCTGATGTTATTGCATTACAAGAAGTGAGTTTATCAGAAGATACAGCCGCGTGGATTGCTGAACAATTAAATATTCCCCATATTTACAAAGTTATTCCCCAAGAAGTTGCAGAAAGTGATTTACCATTTGGGTTAGCTATTCTCAGTCGTTATCCGATTGAAAATACAGCAGCACTAAATTTAGAACATCAGGGAAGAATAGCCCAATATGCACAAATTAAGTTAGATAATCATAAATCAATAGTAATTTGTAATGGTCATTATTTTTGGCATCCAGGTTCACACCAAAAACGAAATAAGCAAATACAAATGATGTTAGATTGGTTATCAGAATTTCCTGAGACAATGCCAATTATATCAGTGGGAGATTTTAATGGTACTCCCGATACATCAGGAATTAAGTTAATTAAAGAAAAATATAGGTCAGCTTATGAAGTATATCATGGAAATGAGCCAGAATATACTTGTCCTACACTTTTAGATCATTTAGATAAGATTAGTTGGAGAAGAAGATTTAAGCTATTTTGGAGAACTTTAATTTTTAATAAAACTTGGAAACGCTGGCAGGGAACTTTAGATTATATTTTTATCAATCAACATTTACAAGTGAAAGATTGTCGAATAACTCTCAATCAACCAGCAGCAAATAATCGTTATCTTTATCCTTCTGATCATTTTGGCATTGTTGCTGATTTAGAGATTGTTGATTAAAATGGAGAATTAAGTGATTAACTCACCCTAAAAACTTATTTTATAAGGTATTATGACAGATTATATAGAATATTTGCATGATAAGATCCAACACGCTGGTTTATCAGATGACGAGATTGAATACTCTCACTCTCTATACCAAAAGCTTATTAACCGCCAATATATGGAAAACGGTCGCAGCAAAACGAAGCAAGGGATTCTTGATCAACTTTTAAATAGTGCAGAAAATATTGATAATTCTTTTATAGAGGGAGCTATATCTTCTGTCATTATATATCATCAAATTGCAGAAGAGTGGTTATATGATTTATTGGAACTTATTCGGTTTTTAATTGATTTAATGCTTTATCCAGAAAGAATCAAACATAAATCAACTGATAATTTGCATCTCAATGGCTTCATTCAAGAAATTGAGAGTTCTATTGATTTTGATAAAAAAAAGGAAATCATAGAATATGCTAAAGATGTAAATAAATATCGTAATCAGATTGCTCATGATTTGTTAAAGAAAGATTCGTTGAAGTTAATAACTCAAGATGCAGAAAAATTCAGTGAACACTTTACTAAGATGTCTAAAGCATTAGAAGGAACAAAAGAAGAACCCTATGGAGCCAGAGAATCTCTTCTAGAAAAAATAAAGTATTATTCTAAATGGAGTGATGCGTTTGAGGATAAGTACAAGTCTTTACTTACAGAAATACTGGAGGATAATGAAGTTAAATTTCTAAGTCAAGAAGAATTTGATACTGAAATAGATAACAAATAAATCAGTTTATACAAACCCAAAGAAACATTCTTTTTATCGTGCCGATTTACTTATCCTAGCCGTTTTTATTAACTCATGAAGTCAATATGGATTATTTAAAATTATTTACAAGTTTATTGATAGTTGTTTCAGCAATTTTTGGCTTAAACAGAGTAGCATCTGCCCAAAATGTACCAAGATACATCTATCTGGGAGATCATCAAGGAATGCCTGTCCTATTCGATACGGAAAGTCAGGCTGGAACTACTTATAAAATATATATCGGAAATGGCGGAAGAATGACTGAAATAACTCTTCAGGCATCATGTAATGAATCTAGGTTATTTATAATCAACTATGCTCTTTATAAAGTTGACAACAATCAACCAAAACTTTTAAGTCAAGATACAAAAGTAGAAGAAATAGAATTTAATCCAAAATCTATACTAGGATCACCAATGGTAGCAGTGTGCAAAAAGATAGGTGCATCTGGATGGTAGATAGTTATTAGTATATAGCGTTTCCTCTTCACATGAGGTACATCATAAGTACCTCATCGCTTGCGGGGTGGGGTTGTTATACCTCACTCAACCGATAACCGACCAGGAGAAAGAATTTCTATTACCCAAGCGGGTGCAAAATCAATACCACTGCTGATAATATCACCACTATCATCCAACGGTATTTGATTAATAGAAATTACCGCCACATCGGGAACAACTGAACGATTACCGCAGGTACAGCGCAATTCAGGAAAGGCTTCATAGTTGGTTCCCAATTGATCAATCACTGCAACTAAACGCTTTTGTAAAAGACTGTGTTTACCACCACCCATCGGTTTTTGAATTGCTTCTCCATTAATATATTCCCAAGCAGGTGATTCTTCAATATAGGGAAGTTTAAAAAACTCCTCTAGAGTCATGGTTTCTGGAAAAATAATTTTTCCTTGTGTTAACCCAAGATTTTTTATCATCAGGTTTTTATCTTGGCTATAGTTTATAAATATTCAATCTTTCTTCTCTCCGCGTCTCTGCGTGATAAAAAGATCCAAAAACCAAATATCAATCCCTTGGTATTTTAACTAAATTTACCAAAAAGTCAGAACAATGTCAATAATCAATCGCTGAAAAAACCAAACTTCGTTAAATAATTGAGAATAGTATCAATAATATTGAGAATAGGGGGGAGTTTATTGCGAAAATCTTTTTTTCAGGAATTTCGGAAAACCAGAGATAAGTTAATTTAATAGAACGCAGATAAAAAATTAGGGTGGGAAAAACCCACCCTTGATAGATTAGCGTTTTGCTAACTTCTTCGCCATCTTGCGGAGACGAATCGATTCAGGTGTAACTTCCACCAATTCATCTTGAGCGATGTACTCTAACGCCCGTTCCAAACTCATGTCTATCGGTGTTTGTAACTGGACAAGTTCATCACCACCAGCCGCACGGTGGTTAGTTAGCTGCTTGGTTTTACAAACATTCAATTCCAAGTCTTGAGGACGATTATGTTCACCGATAATCATGCCTCTGTAAACCTTGGTTCCTGGACTGATAAAGAATGCGCCTCTATCTTCAGAGTTTTTCATGGCGTAGAAGGTAGAAACACCTTCTTCAAAGGAGATTAAAACGCCTTTGTTACGGGCTTCAATATCTCCTGATAAGGGACGATAATCAAGGAAACTGTGGTTCATGATGCCTTCACCACGAGTCATCCGCATGAATTCACCCCGGAAACCAATCAAACCACGGGCGGGAACGATAAACTCTAGTTGAGTGCGATCGCCTCCACCAGGCTGCATATCTTGCATTTCTGCTTTCCGTTGTCCCAAACGTTCAATACAGCTACCAACTGCATCGGCGGGAACGTCTAAAGCCAGAAGTTCAAACGGTTCGCAAGGTTGACCGTTAACTGTGCGGTAAATTACTTGAGGTTGAGATACTTGGAACTCGAAACCTTCACGACGCATGGTTTCGATTAAGATTCCTAAGTGTAATTCACCACGACCAGAAACTAGGAATTTATCGGGAGAGTCGGTTTCTTCAACGCGCAAAGCTACGTTTGTTTCTAATTCACGGAATAAGCGATCGCGAATTTGGCGAGAAGTCACCAACTTACCTTCTTGACCTGCAAAAGGTGAATCATTCACCCAGAAGGTCATTTGTAAAGTTGGTTCATCAACTTTAATTAGTGGTAAAGCTTGGGGTTCATTGGGATCTGTAATGGTTTCCCCAATGTAAGCATCAGCAAAACCAGCTACAGCCACAATATAACCTGCGGTAGCTTCTTCCATATCTACCCGCTTCAAGCCTTCAAATCCCATCAGCTTAGTAATTTTCCCCTTGACAATGCTGCCATCTTCTACTACCAAAGCAGCTTGTTGTCCAGCGCGGATAGTCCCGTTATGGATTTTACCAATGATGATCCGTCCTAAATATTCAGAATAATCTAGGGTGGTAACTTGCAATTGCAGCGGTTTGTTAGGATCTCCCACTGGTGCAGGGACGTGACGGAGAATAGCATTAAATAGGGGCTGCATATCTACCCCTTCCTCTTCCAAAGTTTCTTTAGCGAAACCAGCCATACCGGAAGCGAATAGATATTTAAAGTCGCACTGGTCTTCATCTGCACCTAATTCTAAGAACAGATCCAAGACTTTATCAACAGCCACGTGAGGGTCAGCTTGTCCACGGTCAATTTTATTAATTACGACAATAGGACGCAGCCCTTTTTCCAACGCTTTTTTCAACACAAAGCGGGTTTGGGGCATTGGTCCTTCATTGGCATCAACAATGAGCAGACAACCGTCAACCATTCCGAGTACCCGTTCTACTTCTCCGCCGAAGTCAGCGTGTCCAGGGGTATCAACTATATTGATCAGAGTTTCTTTGTAGCGGACTGCTGTATTTTTGGAAAGAATAGTAATTCCTCGTTCCCGCTCCAAAGCGTTGGAGTCCATGACACAATCCGGAACGTCTTCGCCTTCGCGGAAAATGCCGGACTGTTTGAGGAGAGCATCAACCAAGGTGGTTTTACCGTGGTCAACGTGAGCGATGATGGCGACGTTACGAATTGGGAGCGTCATAGAGGCTTGGGGTGAACTTTAGGGTTTTTAGATTAAGAAGCTAAATGTTTGGCTGCTGTAACAGAATTGGAGGTGATTTACCAAATCTGTAACGAACCTTTAATAATTCTAGCGTAATTGTCACAAATATTGTTGTTTTGACAATAAATAGCAAGAGGATTTTTGAGGTTGAGGGGTAGTTGCTAGTGCAAGAAGGCAGAAGATATGAAATAAACAAACCGCAAAGGACTATAGCTGCTTCCCGGAGCAGAGGAGAGGGCTTAACAATTTTTTCGGATTCAGTTGCGTAATTTTCCCAGAATTCGGATGTTACCGAACCAAGTTTCTTTAACTATAATCTGAGACTTACAGCGGATATTTACGGTATTCTTACAAAAGAAGGGAACAGGGAACAGGGAACAGGGAACAGGGAACAGGGAACAGGGAACAGGGAACAGGGAACAGGGAACAGGGAACAGGGAACAAATAAAAAACTAAAGTTTAAGAGTTTAAAGCTCAGTCAAAAAAAAGGATGTTTTTACAAGGAGAGTGACACGAAAAAAACAGTGTCATTATTTCAATCTCATGTTTCTAAACATGAGTTTTTTCTGTTAAGAGTTGCTTCCTGTTCCCTCTGAAAAATTCTTCCGATATTTGATTAATTGATTTTCCTCAATTGATCATGCAAATTTAAGTTTGTAGTTAGCGCTATGGCGCTAACTGTAAATACTAAGGAACAAGTCTATATTCTTCTACGTCACCCTTAAAAACAAACCAAGTTGAAATAGAGTTACCTCCTTCTTGAGGTTTCAAGCTATCCTTAAAAGTAACTTTCCAATGATCACCACCATAGTAATTAGCACTTTTAGGATCACTAGAACCGCGATCAATAATCGAGGCAAAATATGTCTGACCTGCTCGTGCTAAAAATGTCGGGTCATTTTTTTTCAAATCTTTAAATTGTTGTGTACTTTGTTTGAAAGTAGTAGTACCAATATTATCCTTGATTCTCAAAATGCTCGGCATTAATGCATCTCCTGTAATTGTTGGTTAAAGCTGGCATACTTTAGGAATTGATTTTCACAATTAACCAATAATATTATACACAAGTTAGTGAAAATTTAGCTCAAATTAAAAATTTCAATATGCCTTCTCTAGGTATTTTATATCGATTGTTCATGAAAATGCTGATTTAATAGTAAAATTAGTTTTCTAGCATTGCTCTTTAAAAATATTCTTCTTGTTTGGCGAAAATTTTTGAATGGCTTCTATTAACTCTTGACTAGATTTTTGTCCATTAACCATTAATCTAGGAATTTTGTAATTATCCTTTAAACAACTATAGTTTAGTAATTTATCATTATATAGATATGCAGATAAATAATACTTATTTACATACTGCTCTACTTGTTTATTATAAGCACCATAGGGATAAGCAAGATGAGATGCAACATTTTGTTCGGGGTCTAAATCTTCTGTACATTTTCTGAGTTTAATTCTAGCCAATAATAGTTCGCTTACTATTTCCTGCTGAGAAATTTCTGTCAGATTTTTATGATTATCTCCATGAGATTGAATATCAAAAAAACCTTTTTGCAAACCCTCCCTTAAATCCCGACATCCTAAGTGAGTTGAACTGACCCTATCCTCATTTGTTAACGTACCTGGATTGACAAACAAAACTACCTTGACTTTTTTACCATATTTCTTTTCCAGTTTAGATAAAATAGGCAATAAATTTGTGTATACTGTTTTATAACTGTCATCAAATGTCAACATAATGGCATTTTTGTTACGATACTCATAGGGGACTTCTCTAGATTTAGTGATAAAAAAATCATATAAATCTTGGCTAGTTAAAAACCAATAATCTTGAACAACTAAATACTCTAATAATTTTTCCATTTCTTGTTTTTTATAGTCCATATCTAATTGTTGAAATTTACGAATATTACTTTGAGAAACTATTCGATGAAAGCCTAAAATAGGTATAGTTGGTGGATTATAGCCTGGATTGAGTAATGGAAAAATCATTACCATTAATAAAAACATACTGAGAGGGAAGGAGGTCTTTTTTGAAGAATTACTATTTTGCTGATGATTATCTTCATTCATTTTCAGATTGTTACCTATTTGTAAAAAATGTGGTTATTATGGAACTAAAAGTAAATTTCTGCTTGATTTGGATTCAGTGACAGCGTAACCAAATAAAATCTTAATCATGTTGGATTTTCTTGTGTCAAACCCCATTCGACTCCAGCAGGGAAACCCGTCTAAAGTGATGATTTCCCAACCTTCAATTTTTATTGAATAAACTTTAAACATAGTATCTATGTGTCCACGCGGTATTACTACCAGTCAATCATATCAAGCTCAAAAAACAATCACTGCTAAACTGTGGTTGTTACTAGTAGGAGTGAACCAATATCAAGATCAAAAACTTCCTCCTTTGCGTTATTCAGCAGTTGATTGTCAGGGATTAGCTGAAGCTTTAACTAGTGCTACTCAGCAGCAATTTTCCCAAACAGAAGTGGTAATTTTTCATGATTTTACTCAAGAATTGCCACTTTTATCAACTGTTACTACCAGTTTAAAACAAATTACTGCTACTGCTCAACCACTAGATACAATTCTCTGTTATTTTTCTGGTCATGGGATCATAAAACCAGAGACACAGGAAGCATTTTTATGTTTAGCAGATACCCAAAAAGATAACATTCAAAATACAGGGTTAGCTGTTAAAGAACTATTACAAATATTAGACAATAGTCGAGCAGAAAATCAGTTGATTTGGCTTGATGCTTGTCATAGCGGTGGAATGACCCTAAAAGGGATAAACCCTACACGGCAATTACTAGAAATACTACAACAACGTGCAGCCAAAAGTAAAGGTTTTTATGCCTTACTTTCATGTGACGTAAACCAGCAATCCTGGGAATTTAGCGAACTAGGACATGGAGTATTTACTTATTATTTAATTCAGGCTTTAAATGGGAAATCTGCAAATGCACAAGGAATGATTTCTGTTGATGGAATTTACAATTATGTTTTTCACCAAACTTTACAATATATAGATAAAATTAATCAGCAATTACGGTTAATTAATCAGCAAAAAAGAGGCAAAGGAGAAACTCAGCTTTTTAGTGAATATCCACTACAAACGCCGAAGCGAATTGTGGAAAGTGTCGGAGAATTAATTTTAGGGAAAATTCCCAAAATTACTGCATCTTATCCTTCCAGAACTGCGTTAGTAATTGCCGGAGGTAGTAACACACAAATAGTACTAGATTTTAGTAAAATATTGGCTAGTGCTGGAGATTTTGAGCTACAGTATTTATCTTATACAGTACCGAAAACATCTGAAAATGTGCAGACAGAAATTCAAGAACTTTTAAATTCAACTACTGAACAACAGCGCACAGCTTTGTTATATTTGTGGGGAAGATTAGAGGAAACTCCCACAGGTGAAGCAGCATTAATTTTATTAGAAGAAATACATTTGAGTCGTTCTTGGTTGCGTCAACAGTTACACCGTTCTCAAGTTACTCAACAAATCATTATTTTAGATTGTCCAGGGGCTGATATTTCGGTTCTTCAAGAATGGGTAGAAGATTTACAAATTGGTACTGTAAAAGGACAATGTATTATTGCTGCAAACTCTCCGAAAAATAATTCTGAACAATTTATAGAAGCACTCAGTAATACTTTAAAATCAGTATCTCAACCCTCTGGTTTATCGGTAGCTGGTTGGATTACTCAATTACAAGTATATCTAGCTGGGCTGTTAAATTTGCAAATTTGGCTTTCAGGTATACAGGGAGTCATAGAAATAATTCCCGCAACTATTGGTACACGAACTCAAAAATCAGGATTAGATTTAAAAATTTGTCCTTACCGAGGTTTACGCGCTTTTAGCGAAGGAGACGCACAGTTTTTTTATGGCCGAGAATCTTTAACTCAACAATTAATTAATGAATTAGGAAAGAAATCTTTTTTGGCTGTAGTCGGTGCTTCTGGTAGTGGTAAGTCTTCTGTAGTTAATGCAGGATTAATTGCTAAATTACGTTTAGGTAAACAACTTCCTGGGAGTGATTCTTGGTTGATAAAAAGTTTACGCCCTGGTTCACTTCCTTTAGAAGCCTTAGTACAGAAACTTGCAAATATACGAACTACAGAAAATGAAACTTCTAGTTCTCCACACCTCTTGTTAGAAGGAATGTTATATCAAGGTGTAGAAGGTTTTGTTTATTGGTTACGTAACAGACCAGAACCAATGATAGTTTTGGTAATTGACCAATTTGAAGAATTATTTACTCTTGCACCAACTGAAGATAGAAACAAATTTTTAGAATTGATTTTGGGGGCGTTAGAATATGCACCGGATAGGTTTAAATTAGTAATTACTTTAAGGGCTGATTTTATTTCTCCTTGTTTAGAAGTTCCAGAATTAGCTAATTTATTACAAAATTCTAGTGTTTTAGTTCCACCAAAATTGAGTGATGATGATTATCGCCGTGTTATTGTTAACCCAGCAGAACAAGTAGGTTTAAAAGTAGAAGCGGGACTGGTAGAAATTTTGTTACAGGAATTAAATCATTCCGCAGGAGATTTACCACTTTTAGAATTTGTGTTGGAACAGTTGTGGGAATTTCGTCAAGAGGGTGAGTTAACTTTAACGGCTTATCAGCAGCAAGTAGAAGGAATTAAAGGTGCGTTGGAAAGAAAAGCACAAGCAGTTTATGAAAGTTTAGATAAGTCGGCGCAAGAGTGTACCCGCTGGATTTTTCTGTCATTAACCCAATTGGGAGAAGGAACGGAAGATACCAGACGCAGGGTTTTTAAATCTGAGTTGGTGGTGAACAAATATCCCGCAGCTTTGATAGATAGAACTCTGCAAACTTTAACTGCGGGAAAATTGGTAGTGGTGAATGTAGAAGAGGAGATAGGAAGTGGAAAAGGTACAGAGATACAACCGCTTCCCTCAACGGGTTTGGTGACAATTGAAGTAGCCCATGAAATTTTGATTCGTCATTGGTCAACATTACGCTGGTGGTTGGAGGAAAATCGTAGTAGACTGCGATCGCAACGCCAAATTGAACAAGCTGCTAGTTTATGGAAACATCACCACGAACAAGCTGATTTTTTGTTACAGGGTATTCGTTTGGCTGAAGCTGAAGAAATATATGTTAAATATACAGATGAATTATCTCAAGCTGTCCAACACTTTATTGCTGCTTGTTTAGAAGCTAGAAAACAACAAGAATTTGAGCAAAAAAAGCGCCTCAAACAAGCACAAAGGGCTGTCGCAGTTATTAGTATTTTAGGAATTTCTGCTAGTGTTTTAGGTGGTTTTGCATATTTCCAAAAACAAGCAGCCGAGTTTCGAGAAATTTCGGCTTTGAATGCTTCATCAACAGCATTATTATTATCTAATCAACAATTAGAATCTGTAATTGCTAGTCTGAAAGCTGGACGAGAACTTAAATCAGTTTTTGTACCAGGGAAGGATATTCAAATCGCAACTGCGGCTACTTTACAACAAGCTATTCAGCAAACTCAAGAAATAAATCGTTTGCAAGGTCATAGTCAACAAGTTAATGCAGTTAAGTTTAGCCCAGATGGTAAAAAATTGGCTTCTGCAAGTGATGATAAAACGGTAAAAATTTGGGATTTTCAGGGAAAGTTAATCACAACTTTTACAGGTTTTGAAAATAGAGTTACAGCAATTCATTTTAGTCCAGATGGTAAGTTATTGGCTGTTAGTGAAGGTCATAATATTAAAATCTACACTCTTGATAGTAGGTTAATTTATGAATTAGTTGGACATACTGATAATATTACTGATATCAGTTTTAGCCATGATGGTAAATTAATTGTTTCTAGTAGTTTAGATAAAACGATTAAATTATGGCGTGTTAATGGTACTTTAATTAAAACATGGAATCCTGATAATGGTTGGGTAAATACTGTTAGCTTTAGTCCTGATGACAAAATTATTGCTTCTGGTGGTGAAGATAATTTGGTCAAACTTTGGCAAACTAACAATGGTAAGCTAATTAAAATTTTATCTGGACATCAAGGACGTATTACTAAAGTTAAATTTAGCCCCAATGGTAAATATATCGCTTCTGCTAGTGGTGATAAAACTATTAAACTTTGGGATAATCAAGGTGAATTATTACAAACTTTAGCAGGACATAGTGAACAAATAAATAGTATTGATTTTAGCCCAGATAATCAAATTATATCTTCTGCCTCTGCTGATAATAATATCAAATTTTGGCGTTTAGATGGTAGTTTATTAACTACTTTGAAAGGTCATGGTGAACAAGTTAGAGATGTGAGTTTTAGTCTAGATGGTAAATATATCGCTTCTGCAAGTGCTGATAAAACTATTAGATTCTGGCAAGTAATACTTACTCCTTTTCTATTAGAAGAATATGGATTAAATGAACCGCAAAGACGCGTTCACGAAGTGTCTCGAAGAGAAGAGCGCGTTCGCGTAGCGTCTCGAAGAGAAGAAAGAAGAAAGAAGAAAGAAGGGAGTAATCAATTTCAAGTTGAGGATATTAATAGTGTGAATTTTAGTAAAAATAGAGTCCTTGCTGCTGCTGGTTGGGATGGAAAAGTGAGCATTTGGCAAAAAGATCAGGTTACTAAATTTCAAGCTCATAAAGATATTATCAATGCAGTAAGTTTTAGTAATGATGGTAAAATCTTAGCCACCGCAAGTGCTGATAAAACTGTTAAAATCTGGAATTCTCAAAATTATCAACTCCTGAAAACAATTACCGGACATCAAAACCGAGTTACAAGTATTAGTTTTAGTCCAGATAATCAAATGCTTGCTTCTGGTAGTGCTGACAAAACCATTAAACTTTGGCGTTTAGCTGATGGTAAATTATTAAAAACATTCACAGGACATACTGATGAAGTGACAAGTGTTGATTTTAGTCCTGACAGTCAAATGATAGTTTCTGGTAGTTTTGATAATACGGTAAAACTTTGGCGAATAGATGGTACTTTAGTTAGAGATTGTATAGGACATAGTTTAGCTATTTCATCTGTAAAATTTAGTCCTGATGGTAAAATTATTGCTGCTGCTAGTTGGGACAATTCTATCAAAATCTGGAATGTAGCTACAGGAAAACTAATAAATACTTTCAGCGGACATAATGACGGTGTAACTAGTCTCAGTTTTACTACTGACAGTCAGATTTTAGCTTCTGGAAGTGCTGACCATACTATCAAATTATGGAATGTGGAAACAGGTGCATTAATCAAAACTTTATTAGGATATCCAAATCAAATTAACAGTATTAGCTTCAGTTCTGACAACAAAATATTAGTGAGTGGTGGTAAAAATGCTGGGGTAATGGTGTGGGATTTAGATTTAGATGATTTGTTGGGAAGAGGATGTGCAAAGATAAAAAACTATCTTCAGAATAATCCAAATGTGAGAGAAGATGAACGTCATATTTGCAATTAATTATTCCGGTTAATTATTCCGGTTAATTAATGCTGTATTTCCGATTGTGGGTTAAAAGAATTACAAAAGAAGGGAACAGGGAACAGGGAACAAATAAAAAACTTTAGTTCTGAGTTTAAAGCTCAGTCAAAAAACAGTGTCATTATTTCAATCTCATGTTTTTAAACATGAGTTTTTTCTGTTAAGAATTGCCCATTAAGAGTTACCTCTGAAGTAGGGAACGTAAATCATGCCTACGTAAAGCCAGATATTCAGCTAAATTTAAGGCATTAATAAGAAACTCAGGACGGTGTGCGATCGCCACGGGTTACAATGGTTAAAGGTAGCTTGTCCTAGGGTTTCAACTATTATAAGTAATTGGACAAAAATATTTACAGTCATTGCGAGCGAAGCGAAGCAATCCCAGCCCTTGCGATTGCGTCATTCCACTGCGTTCCATTCGCAATGACATTGTGTAATTAATTCTGTCCTAGTACTTATAGCAACAGACAGGGCAGTTAGGACACAAACTGATTATAAAACCTAGACACCAAAAGAGTTTTCAGACTGTCACCTGTTAAGAGTCACCTGCTATAAATCCTCATGCACTGCCCCCAACTTGCGGATCTCCGGCCAAATCATCGCCGTAGCCACCACCACCAAAATCGTCCCAATACCCCCACCAACAACAGACAACACCGGACCAAATAAAGCCGCAGTCAAACCAGACTCAAAACCCCCCAACTCATTGGAAGCACTGATAAATACACTATTGATAGCCGCAACTCGACCTCGTAAATGGTCAGGAGTGCGAATTTGTACCAAGGTATGACGAATGACTACGCTAATGCTGTCTAATGCCCCACTTAATGCCAACATTAATAATGACAACCACACCCAACGGGATAATCCAAAAATAATTGTCACAATCCCAAAGCCAACAACCGACCAAAGCAACGCTGGACCGGCTTTGCGGATAGGTGGTAAATATACCAACAATCCGCCCATAATCAATGCACCTATAGATGGAGCCGCTTGTAAATAGCCTAATTCCACAGGCCCCACGTGTAGAATATCTTTAGCAAAAACGGGTAATAATGCTACTGCACCACCTAACAAGACTGCAAATAAATCTAGGGTAATGGCTGCCAGAATTAGTTGATTATTCCAAACAAACTCAGCACCCGCAGCCAGGGATTTCAGGGATATTGGTTCTTTGACAAAGTTGGTTTTTTGGGGTTTGATTGCTGCGGTGAGACAAAAACATAATAGTGCCGCCAAGGCTGACAATATATATACCCATGTCGCACTCCTAAAAAGAGCTATGCTAAATCCTCCCAAAGCCGGACCAATTACCGACGCTATATGAAAGGTACTACTATTCCAAGTGGCTGCATTGGTAAAAGCACTTGTTGGTATTAACTGCCACATCAGCGCATCACCGGCAGGTTTGAGAAATGCCCTGGCTACACCTGTTAATAATAAACAGGCATAAACTAGAAAGACTGCACTTTGAAAATAGGAAATAACCGCTAAAGCTATTGAACAAAGGCTTAATAGTAAAATTGAGCATAAAGTAATCTTTTTCCGGTCATTTTTATCAGCAAAGTGTCCCGTTATCAAAGTCAGCGCAATCATTGGTAAAACTTGCATCAGACCTATCAAACCTAATACCATCGCTGAATTCGTCCGTTCATATAGCTCCCAACCCAAGGCCACGGTTTGCATTTGTCCGGCGGTAAAGAGGAGTACACGTCCAATGGTAAATAGCCGATAATCTCGAAATCGTATGGCTGCAAAAGGATCGTGTTGTGCAGCCTGATTGTTATGGTTATTTGGTTTCTGTTTGCTCGAAGACATTTTTTAGTAGAGTCAAGCCGGATTCGATATGTGATACTTGCTCTGGTGTCAAACCCTCTAGAATCTCTGAAATTTCAGTACGAGTTTTTTCCTGGGATTGCTCCAACAACTGTTTTCCTGTCTTTGTCAAATTCAGGACTACTCGTCGTCGTTCTTGAGGGTTATCAGTGCGTTGCACCAGATGACGTTGGACTAATCTTTCGATAGTTGTTGATGCTGTGGCACAGGTGACACCGAGATGATCTGCTACCTCAGATAAAGAAGCACCAGGTTTGTGATTGAGAAATGAGAGCGATCGCAACTGAGATATAGATAAAGAGTCAGCACTATGAGTCCGCATCTCTGCTCGGATAAACCGAATCAATAATGGGACTGTTTCCATCACCCTAGCGGCACATTCTTCAGAGAGTTTATCCAAACTCATAAAACTATTTTTCTCCAGATTACATCACCACCCGTGGATAAAGTCGTCCACAAATCCAGATCAAAATTATTAATGTTAGCAAGAGAATTGTGCAGTCTAACCCAAACCCATAAATACTTGAGCCATTTACCAGCATTGCACCGCGTAAGGCATCCACTTGATAAGTCAAAGGATTCAATCGGGAAATGAGCTGTAACCAATTGGGCATTAGTGAAATAGGATAGATCGCATTACTGGCAAAAAACAATGGCATAGTCATCAATTGCCCAATTCCCATAACCCTTTCCCGTGATTTTACTAAACAGCCAATGATGAGTGAAAAAGTACAAAAACAACCTGCTCCCAAAAATATGATGATCACTACTTGTAAAAAAGCCCAAGGATTGAGATTGAGATGTACGCCTAACAACAATGCTAAAATGTAAATAAATATCACTTGGGAAAAGCAACGAATACCAGCAGCAAATGCTTTACCCATCACAATCGCTGCGCGGGGTATGGGAGCAGCCAAGAATTTATGCAAAATCCCTACATCACGTTCCCAAATTAATGCCATTCCCCCAGAAAAAATAGCAACAAACAGCACACTCTGAGCCAAAATACCCGGAGTTATAAAATCTAAGTAAGGAATATTACCTGTAGGAATAGCGCGAGTTCGGGTAAATACTTGCCCAAATATCAGCAGCCATAAAGCTGGTTGTATAGCCCGAATCACTAAATTACTAGGATCATGACGGAGTTTCCGCACTTCCAATTCAGTAATCACTAGGGTTTTGGTAAATAGTTCTTTAATGGCATAAAAAATGCCCTTAGGGCGATTATATCTTGTTTCAGCCCAACCTTTGAGTGGCACGTCTAGTTCTTGCGGTTTCACGATAACTCACTCCTGATACTAATTTATTTCCTGCATAGTGGATGAAAACATCATCTAAGGTTGCGTCTGGTTTTTCTATAGCTGCTTTTAAGTCTGCGGGTGAACCAGTGATCATCTCTCTACCCTGGTTCATAATCACTACTCGGTGACAAAGATGATCGGCTTCTTCTAAAAAGTGGGTAGTTAAAAAGATAGTTGTGCCAAAATTTACCCGTAATTCTTCCATCAGCTGCCATACTTGCGTTCTGGCAACGGGATCTAATCCTACAGTTGGCTCATCTAGAAATAATATTTGCGGTTGATGTAATATGGCTTGAGCAATTTCTAATTTACGAATCATCCCTCCAGAGTAAGTACCAACTAAGCGATGTGCCACATCCTCCAAACCCATGAATTCAAGCACTTCCGCAATTTGCTGTTTTCTCCGTCGAGAGGGAATATCGTACAATTTAGAGAATATTAACAGATTTTCATAACCCGTCAAACTACCATCTGCGGATAAAGCCTGGGGTACATAACCTATTACTCTTCTGACTGCATCAGGTTGACGAGTCACATCATAACCGGCTAGGTGTGCTTTCCCGCTACTGGCTGGTAGCAAGGTAGTTAACATCTTAATTACTGTACTTTTCCCTGCTCCATTCGGACCGAGTAAACCAAAAACTTCTCCCGCTGTTACGGAAATATTTAACGCATCAACGGCTGTAAACTTTTCAAATCGACGTGTCAGTTCCAATGTTTGCAATATTACTGGCTTTGGAACTTGTGCAGGTATTTCCGCAGATTCTGTTTTTCCCGTAAGTTTCGTCACGAGTAGGATTTACTTCCTTATTCAAATAATTAGATTCCCTAAATATTAGTTTGCCATATATTCTCTAAAAGTCAAGAGCTTGTTTCATAACAAATCTCCTGAGATGGCTTTGCTAAGTAAAAATATCAGTAGGGTTTTATTCAGTTGGAGTTAAGATTTTTGTATTTTTTTTAATACCTCTGTCCAAATATCTTTTACTTTTGATGTCTTACCTCAACCACTGTATGAACATTCCCACGAGGAGTAAAATCTGTCTTCACAGTTACTTCTAAAGGGTCACAAGCCGCAACAAAATCATCTAAAATTTGATTAGCTGTTTCTTCGTGAGAAATATAGCGATCGCGGTAGCTGTTAATATAAAGTTTCAAAGCCTTTAACTCTACCACTCGTTCATCAGGTATGTAAGAAATATATATCGTTGCAAAATCAGGATAACCAGAAAATGGGCATTTACAGGTAAATTCTGGCAAACTAATATCTATAGTATAACGCCGACCTACACGCGGATTTGGAAATGTAATTAGTTTTCCTTCCTCAATCTCGCGTTCACCATATTTCATTTCTTGACTAGCTGGGGTTACAGTCTCAGGTAAGGAACTACTCATAAAATTATGCCTTATGCCAAAAAAATGCAGAGATTCATAAACATTAATTTAACACTTATTACTCACTCATAATTCAGTCCCCTTTTCCCAGTCTGGACAACTTATATCGTCCCAACCAGTTGGGTGCATAGCACAAACTAACAAATTACCGCCATAAACTTGACCATGATAATTGCTACAACCTATGCAAGCAGAATTATTTTCTGTTGTAGCTGCAACTGAGTAAGGAAAACCCGGATCTACATCGGCTACTACGTCTTCCAGTTCCCAGTAAATTTCCATAAGTGGTTCAGCCAATTCCTGTAAATACTGATCAATCTCAGTGCCAATATTGGTGCTTACTTGCTCAGTAATTTCTTCCGTTAGTTCAAAAAATGCATCAACCATGTCATTTATTCCTAGGAAGAAGCGCTCTACTTCATCACTCACAGTTTCGATTATGTCTATTAAATCTTTTTGCCACGGTTCCATAAAACTAACGCCCTTAGTGCCTACAAATAGAGCGCTTGATTAGGCTTGGTTTGTGGTGCTAAAATACACATTGATACACATTAACCCAGCTTTAAGTATCACGCTATTTCTAACTTACCGACTGTGCTGATGATCAAAGCAAAATATAGATGTTACTGATCATGTTTCAATTTTTCTAGCTGCTTTTGCAGTTCTAAAACTTGTTCCCGTAAATGATCAACATTTTCAGGTGCAGCTTGTTTCACAGTTGGTTCTTCATCTACCTCCAAAATTTCGATGCGACGAGGTTCAGAAGGGGCTGTTTTTTCAGGCTGTGTACTAGATGTTGCGGGCTGCTGGGCTTGCTTCATCATCTCTTCTACGAAACGACGAGCTTCTTCGGTGTTCATTTCGCCCTTAGCCACCATTTCATCAGCTAGTTTTTGGACTTGCGATCGCAGTTCAGTTAATTTCCCCCCAGCTTTTTCGCCAGCGTAAGAAGCTAACCCAACACCGAGGTAAAAAGCTTTTTGAACAATATCTCCAAAACCAGGCATTGCTGTAGAGCGCTCCTAAAAATGGGGCGACCCGGAGACTACGCCTACCACAAGCATCCCGTATTGCTGCTACCTTCCGGTCCTGACAAGATTTGGGCGTTGAAGTCGCATAGATCCAGGTCTTCTATAAGAATAACATCAAAAGTCAGTAATTGTGTGTCATTCCATAACAATTTTCCATTCGTAAAGCTGATAACTGACACAACCGTTCTGTACCAAGGGATCACCAGCCACTATCGCCTGTGCTTCATCCATTGATGCCGCTTCAAACAGCATCATCCCACCTCCCCGTTGAGACCAATAGCCTGTTTTAGCTTTATGTCCTTTGTTTATCAAGTCTTGTACATAAGCTCTGTGGGCGGGTACATATTGATCAAAGGTGGTTTTATCCACTTTACCTGCTTCAATCTTTACAAACCAAGGCATATCAATTTTAAATTGTAGATTAGCAATCTCTCGTCTAGCACAAATGATCATGATTTGTTATCGTATTTGTGCTAATTCATAGATTTGGATAATTTATGTAATATCTCAGTACAAATCATTACACATTTACTCTTCACTAGAGATTTAATAATTTAAAGCAGCCAGTATGTTGATTTTTTTTACGAAGATTTACCTGAAAGATATTATTAGCTAGATACTAATGATGGATTATTTGGAAAATAAGGTTTCCAAAAATTAACCGTGTAAGGAAAGCATCATGACAACACCCTTAATCCTCAGTATCAATGAAATTCTCAAAAAAGGTTCTCAAGGTCCAAAAGTTGAACAGCTACAAAGAATTTTAACAGATTTGAAATTTAATCCTGGTCAAATAGATGGTGATTTTGGTAATAAGACTGTTGCAGCAGTACAACAATTTCAACAACAACAGGGTTTAATAGCAGATGGAGTAGTAGGAGAAATAACTCAAAATGCTTTAAATAAATCTCTGAAAAACTTCATAGTCATACCAAATAAATCTCAAGAAGCAGCAGTAGTTGCGGAAATAAGTACGAATGCTTCATTCTCTGAAAAACCACCTATTTCTGAACTTTATCTTATTAATGAAATTCTCAAAAAAGGTTCTCAAGGTTCAAAAGTTGAACAGCTACAAAGAATTTTAACAGATTTGAAATTTAATCCTGGTCAAATAGATGGTGATTTTGGTAATAAGACTGTTGCAGCAGTACAACAATTTCAACAACAACAGGGTTTAATAGCAGATGGAGTAGTAGGAGAAATAACTCAAAATGCTTTAAATAAATCTCTCAAAAACTTCATAGTCACACCAAATAAATCCCAAGAACCAGCAGTAGTTCAGGAAATAAGTCTCAATACTAATCTAACAGGTCTTTATGGTGGTTCATCTGGAAAAGTACCCCTTCCTGGAGTTGCGCTGATTAAAGAATTTGAAGGGTTATTTCTCAAAGCTTATCCTGATCCTCTCTCTGGAGGTAAACCTATCACCATTGGTTGGGGAACTACTCGCAAAAAAGATGGTAGTGAATGGAAATTAGGTGAAACAATTACCAAAGCAGAAGCAGAAGAAATTTTAATTCTACAGTTAGAAACTAAGTATTTACCACCTCTAACCAAAATTCCCGTTTGGAATGAATTAAACGTCAATCAACAGGGTGCTTTATTGAGTTTTGCTTATAATTTGGGCGCTAATTTTTATGGTAGTTCCAACTTCCAAAGTATGACTAGAGTTTTGAGAGATAAGAAGTGGGATGAGATTGAAACAACTTTTCTAAAATATAGGAATCCGGGCAGCAATGTAGAAGCAGGATTAAAACGGAGAAGACAGGCAGAAGCTAAACTGTTTTTAACACCAATTAGCTAATTTTAAATTAAATTAGAGACGTTTGATAGAACGTCTCTACATCCAAACAATACTAATTACTTGCCATTCGGACGCTGAATAATCGTTTCGACTACTCTACGCTTTGCTTGCGGATCAATTCCTACTAAGCGAACATACTCACCACTATATTCAGATAAACAAGATTCTAAAGTAGAAATAGCATCGGAATGGGCATCAATATTAAAAGAACCACAACTTTGCCAAGAACCAGTACGAAAACGCCGATCATCAACGTGTTCAATCCCAATTTTGTAACCTTGAGATAAAATTTGGCGAACTTGTTCTTGAGTTTCTAAAGTTAAATGAGTAGTTTGATTAACCACAGGTTTACTAACTGAAATTTCTGCAACTGGTGAAGTTACTTGAGAACCTTTACCTCGATTTAAGCGATTATATTCATCAACTAAATGAGAAGTTTCCACCCGTTTTTGTTCACCCACCATAAATTTACCAGACTCAATTAAATGAGATAACGTAAAATCTGGCTTGGTAAATACTGGTGGTCCTTCCAGACTATTCACAACCCGCAAAGAAACATTTTCAAAACCAATTTGATGGATAAAATGACGGATTTGTTCATCATAAATTCGAGAACGCAAAGCACTAAAAAAGTCAATTGATTGATTAGGAAAAGTATCAACTAATTGTGCGATTTCTTTTTGTGAAAGTCCATCAGGTGCAAAGATTCCCCCCACAATTCCTACCTTATCATCGCGGTTAGGTTCCCAGTAAAATTTATCCATTCTCCCATCACGAATTAATGGTGCGTAGAGAGTAGAAAAATCATTTCCTGTGACAATAATCGGTACACGACACAAAGGATTTGAGTCATAACTTCCCGGTAACTGGACATCTGTGGGATTATCAGCAATATTCATCAGTGTGGCATTTACCAACTGGGTATTTACTGTATACTGAGTTCCTTCATCAAAGCGTCCTGCACCTGCATCTAAATCATTAATCATCAGTACGCACATTTTCCCTCGCACTTTGATTAATTCTGCTGTTTCTCGATAACGCAACCGAATTAACCGCGCAGGATCTCCAGCATCTGGACTTTCTAATTCTCCTCCAGAGATCAAAGTCACTTCAATACCCATTTTTTCAAAGACTAACTCGCATTGAAAGGATTTTCCCTCTCCTTTGCGGCCATGAATTCCTAAAATCAGAGGAACTCGAATACCAGGAATATTTAAGAAATTTTTGGTGATATGAACTGCAAGTTTATCAAGAAAGCTAGGAGCAATATAGTAACTCATAGAATTATCCTTGGTGATGATTTATTTAAATCATCATAATTTTTTTTGGTAACGATAGTCAATTAAATGGTAAATTAAATCTGGGAATTCTCACAACTGATTTTTATTAAAATATAATTCTCACTATGAACGATTTATCAATTACCATTACCCAGTTATTAGATACAGATTTAGAAAAACTCAGAAAAGTCAGTCGAGAAATTTGGTGTACTCATTATTCTACAATCATCAGCAATGAACAAATCGAGTATATGCTGACTAAAATGTACGGAACCGGAGTAATTGAAGATGAAATTTATAACCAAGGGATATTTTATGATAAAGTCTTGCATGGTTCTGAATTTGTTGGTTATTTATCCTATGGTTCAGAAACAAAAGATAATATTAATTATTTGAAATTACATAAATGTTATTTATTAACATCACTCCATGGTTTTAGCTATGGTCAAAATATGTTATTTCATGTATACAAAAAAGCACTAGAAATGGACTTGAAACAAATAATCCTCAATGTCAATAAAAGGAATGAAAAAGGGATTAAAGCTTATTCTCGATTTGGTTTTAGAATTATTGATAGTCAAGTCAAGGATTTTGGTTGTGGCTTTGTAATGGACGATTATATCATGGGTTACAATTTTTAAAATATGGTTAAAATATCGAATATGGGAAAAAAATTGAAAAAAATTTGTGCCGCTAGTCGGTGTGGTAGATCACAGGTTGATCAAGTTTTTACCTCTTTTTTTCTTGAGCAGATTATTTTAATCTTCAAACAGCCTGAAATGCTTACTAAGCAGTTTTTTCAGGTTGTTTGAAAATTTTTTAATTCATGATAATTCAATTTGCTTTAATGTCAGCAAAATGTGGATTTTCGCTTTGAAGAATATGCTTTAGTAAAGAGTTAATCATTAATTGCATTTAGCAGCACTTCAGATAAACTCATATCTTCCATATCTTCCATTGTAATTGTGTCGCAAATATCAAATTTTGCCCCAGCACCTTGAAGCTCATCATCTAATATTTTCAGAAATCTGGTTGCATTTGGATCTGTACCTACTTGAATAAAAGAAAGAGCTAACTCTTCATCTCTATCCATCTTACGAGAAGCTTCTATAATCACCTTCATCACTGCTTTACGATCATCTGGTTCACCATCAGTAACAACTAAAATTATTTCCCCATTTGCCTTAGTTTGATTAGCTGATTTGCGTTGAAAATAATCATCAGTGGCGTGTTTCAATACACCTGCTAAATCAGTAGTCCCGGAAGGATCATTTTCTTGGAAAATCTGCACAACTTTACTGGCTGTGACATTTTCATAACGTTTGAATCTACCAGAAAATAAATAAATAGTTATACCATCTGGATCAAATTGATCACACTTACTAGCTAAAGCAAAAGTAGATTCTTGTGCTACTACCCATCTACTTCTCCCACCCTTTTGATCAGGAGTAGCCATGCTACCGCTTTTGTCGATAATCAAGGTGTAATCACGATTTTCTAGCATTGATAAGTTCTCCATTTTTAACTCAAACTTTATAAACTAAAATTAGTCATTAATCGCATTAATCAAAACATCTACAAGACTCATGTTTTCCAGATCATCTAAAGCTACAGTATCGCAAATATCAAATTTAGCACCAATACTTTGTAACTGATCATCCAAAGCTTTAAGAAACTTTGTAGCTTGAGGATCATTACCTACTTGAATAATGGAAATTCCCAATTCCTTCTCATGTTCCATCTTATGAGTAGCATTGATGATAACTTCACATACTGCTTGCTTGTCATCTTGTCTACCGTCAGTGATAACTAAAATTATTTCCCCATTCGGCTTACTTTTCCCAGCGGCTTTGCGGGTAAAATAATTATTAATGGCATCTTGAAGAACACCTACTAAATTTGTCGTATCAGCAGGAATACATTCTTCAAAAATCTGCTTGACTTTAGCTGATGTAACATAATCAAAACGTTCAAATTTTCGAGAAAACAGATACACAGTTATCCCATCAGGATCAAATTCCTCACACTTACGAGCTAAAGCAAAGGCAGACTCCTGTAATGATAACCATCTGCTAGTGTCACCTTTTTCAGATGGTTTAGCCATACTAGCACTATGGTCAATAATGAGTGTGTAATCCCGATTCTCTAGCATTTAGATAGCTCCAGTAATGAGTGATTTAATTTGATATTGTGGTTTTTCATGTTGTCCCAAATAAATCTCCGGTAAGTATCTTTAAAAAACATCAAAATTAGACATCTTGTAAAAATACAAAAATACAAAAAAGGAATAACTAAGCGCAGATAGATGCAAATAAAATGTACTTTTGCAAGATGTTTATTCACTAATTAATCATTGATGGCATTCATCAACACATCTGCAAGGCTCATGTCTTCTAAATCATCTAAAGTTACGGTGTCGCAAATATCAAATTTAGCGCCAACACCTTGCAGCTGATCATCTAAAGCTTTGAGAAACTTTGTAGCTTGAGGATCTGAACCGACTTGAATCATAGAAATTGCTAATTCTTCATCTCGTTCCATTTGCCGCGTAGCGTTAATGATGACTTCAAATACTGCTTTGCGGTCATCTGGTTCACCATCAGTAATAACTAAAATTGTTTCTCCATTGGCTTTTGTTTGACCAGAAGCTTTGCGTTGAAAATAATTATTCAGAGTGTCTTGAAGTACACTAGCTAAGTTGGTTGTTCCAGCGGGGTCATTTTCCTGAAATATCTGTGCGACTTTAGATGATGTCACATTTTCATAACGTTTAAATCTGCCGGAAAAGACGTAAACTGTCAGTCCATCAGGGTCAAACTGTTCGCATTTGCGAGCTAAAGCCAAGGTAGACTCTTGAGCTATTTCCCATCTACTTCTACCACCTGCTTGGTCAGGGGTTGACATACTACCACTTTTGTCAAGGATTAAGGTATAGTCGCGATCGCTCATCATAAATTCCTTTCATAATTTTTCTGTTTCTATTTTAACTGTTAGGTAATAACACCTCCTCTGGATACAGATGGATTGTAATAATGATTTAAGTAATTCTATTCCCAAAAAAAACAGTTTCTGGAGTAAAATCGCTAAATAACTCAGATATTTAGGCTGTAGAGTCTGGCCAACTTGCCCTACAGGCATTAATCTGAAATTTGCTCTCAAATTAAGCCATCGAGATTAACTCCCTTAACCATAGGAAAATGTCCCGCTTTCAGGTTTATTCGATAATATCGAATTAGTGAATTAAATCACGAGGACAAATATGTCTGTCACCAATGTCACAGAAGCCACATTTAAGCAAGAAGTTTTGGAAAGTGAGACTCCAGTTTTAGTGGATTTTTGGGCCCCTTGGTGTGGCCCTTGTCGAATGCTGTCTCCTGTTGTAGATGAAGTCGCTGCTGAATATGAAGGACAGGTGAAAGTGGTAAAACTGAATACAGATCAGAATCCCACCGTTGCCAGCCATTACGGTATTCGTAGCATTCCCACGTTGATGGTATTTAAAGGAGGTCGGCAAGTTGATACTGTTGTGGGTGCTGTACCAAAAACTAGTTTAGCTAAAACTCTAGCTCAGTATATTCCTTGATAATCATAACGGTGAATATTGCTCCGTTTTAACTTAACATACTGGAATCTCAGACGGAGCAAATTATAGATTGGAAATTATGGTAAATCCGCACTTGTAACCTAAAAGTCATGTTAATGGAGGAACAGAGAGAAAAACGGCGTTGCTGAATAAGGGGATGATTGAGGCTGACCAGGGGACACGGAGACGCTCCAGACGCGGTGATTATTATATATTGATGCGGATTCTCAAATCATCTCGCAATTATGCAACGCCAGAAAAACTTTTTCTCCTGTTCCTTTGCTTTTTAGCGCAAATAACCAGGGATTATAGCGTTTGTTTATGAAGATGCAATTTATCCTTTGTTGTAAGTAGGTGGGCGTTAAAAATTATCGTTATGACAAGGGAACAGGCAACAGGCAACAGGCAACAGAGAAGACTTTTTAGTTCAGAGGGAACAGGAAGCAACTCTTAACAGAAAAAACTCATGTTTAAAAACATGAGATTGAAATAATGACACTGTTTTTTTCGTGTCACTCTCCTTGTAAAAACATCCTTTTTTTTGACTGAGCTTTAAACTCTTAAACTTTAGTTTTTTATTTGTTCCCTGCCCCCTGCCCCCTGCCCCCTGCCCCCTGTTCCCTGTTCCCTGTTCCCTGTTCCCTCTCCTAAATGTACAATTTATTTTGCACGACTACTTATTTATGATTCCCATATCCTCAATTGACCTTGTTCTTATAACTTTTGTCCTCACGCATCTGACTGCTTACGTTTTAGCTTAGTACTGAAAATAACTGTTTTTATTAGCTTGCCATGATAGTTCTAGATTAACCGCTTCACGGCAAGTGAAACCATAAAAATGAACGTCAACGCTGAGAATGTTAGTTACCCCCGGAAACTGAAAAATTTCAATAACCCAGAACGTTTTATTGAGGGGTGGTATTGGGTAATACCCTCCCGAAAATTAAGGGTTTATGAAGTAAAACCTGTAACAGTTTTAGGGAAAGAATTAGTAATTTATCGTGGTCAAGATAAACGAGCAGTTATTTTTGATGCTTACTGCCCACACATGGGCGCTCATCTTGCCGAAGGTAAAGTTGAGGGTAATGAATTGCGATGTTTTTTTCATCATTGGCAATACGATGCAGAAGGATTCTGTGTCGATGTTCCCTGTTTAGATGAGCCGATTAATGTCAAAGCCAAAACTTGGCCTACCGCCGAAAAATATGGCATGATTTGGGTTTGGACTGGAGAAACACCACAACAACCTTTACCCTTTATTCCAGAGTTAGAAATGGAGGAGTGTGATAGTAGTTTTGGAGCGCGTTTTATTACGAACTGCCACCCTAATGTCGTGATGATTAATGCCATTGATACTCAGCATTTTAATACAGTCCACAAGCTGCTATCAGAATTTATTTTTGAGAAACAAGAACTAAATGAGAATGCCATTACTTTCAGTAAAAATACACCGGATAGCGAAGATGCTTTTTTGATTAAACTGATTCGTCCTTTCTATAAAAATTCTATTACTTACAGTCTTTGTTATTGGTATGGTACGACTGGAATGATGACGATTGGTCCAGACTTCCTGCATTTCTATATTATGTTTACTTTACGTCTCATAGAAAATGCAAAAACAGAGGGTCAGGCAGTTTTTATTACTAAGAAACGCACAAGTATTTTTGGAAAAATGTATAATCGATTTCTGCTCTGGCTAACTGAAATTTTAATTAACTACTTCATTAAGAATGACAGCAAAATTTTCCAGACAATTCAGTTTAATTTAAAAACACCCATCCAGGCTGACCAGTCGATTATACATTTTATCAACCACCTAGAAAGACAAAAAAGCTTACAATGGGAGACTTGGGCAATTGGGAATTCAGAGCGATCCCCTCGTTCAGGGGAGCTATCGCGTGATGCTGAGGTGCGAGATATAGAAAAACGAGAAAACCGGGAGAAATGGCGTGATGAGCTAGTTAATGATTGAAAATCTCACATTTTGCCAATAAAAATGAAGTGGCGAAGCCACTTCATCAATTCCCAGGTAGAACCTAAGCAATGAGTATAACCACTGTCGGAATTTAAAATCGTATAAATTAACACGAATTTCAATGTTGACTCAATTTGATTGACTTGTGATTTTTGACTTCCGAGAAAGCGGTACTAGTGTAACCACAAATGATCCCCTGATTGAATATCAAACCAGTGTATACTCTTGGATGACAGAGTTAATTCAATCTCTTCATTCCACTTTTGATCTGGAGTTAATAAGGCACGCACGGTCAACGGTTCTGTTTCAGAACTATCAACACGCACAGTTACCAAATTGTGCATACCCAAGTTTTCCACCAGATGCACTTTTCCTCGAATCATCTCTGTATCATCTGGTTGTGCAATACAGACGTTTTCGGGACGGATACCCAAGATAATTTTCGGTGGTACTGTGGGCATATCTGGCAAAAGCACTTTTGTATTACCTAACATTGCATATCGCCCTTTACAGGGTAGTGTTAGCAAATTCATTTGTGGACTACCAACAAATCCAGCTACAAATAAATTAGCTGGCTGATTGTATATGCGTTCTGGTGAGTCAAGTTGCTGAATAAAACCATCATTGAGTACAGCCACTTTTGTGGAAAGTGTCATTGCTTCTGTTTGGTCGTGAGTGACGTAGACCACTGGAGCTTTTTGGGTAGCGAATATTTGCTTAATATCAGCCCGGACTCTTTCACGCAGAAGGGCATCCAGGTTACTCAGTGGTTCATCTAGTAAGTAAACTTGAGCATGACGGACTAAAGCCCGACCAACAGCGACTCTTTGCCTTTGTCCCCCTGATAATTGTCCGGGTTTGCGCTGTAATAGTTCTGCCAATCCTAGCAGTTTTGAAACTTCTGTGACTCGATGCTGAATCTCAACAGGAGGGATTTTTTTCAACTTCAGTCCAGAGGCTAAGTTTTCGTATACAGTCATGTGGGGGTAAAGGGCATAACTTTGAAACACCATTGCCATATTGCGATCGCCTGGTCGCCTCAATGTGATATCCTCATCCCCAAGCAATATCTGACCGCGAGTCAATTCCTCTAACCCGGCAATCATTCGCAGTATTGTAGACTTGCCACAGCCACTCGGACCAAGTAAAGTCAGAAATTCATTGTCATCTACAGTCAAATTAATGTCTTTAACTGGTATATTTTTCGGACTATAGGTCTTATTTAAGCTTTTCAGTTCTAGTTTCGCCATTTTTCCGGTTTTAATTATTAATTGTATCGATTTCACGGAATGAAGGATATGACAGTAAATGAAAGGGTTGAATACCCCTACTTCTACAGTTAGCAAGTTTTGTATTAAGGTTAAATCCCGATTACAAAACTTAATTACGAATTACGAATTACAAAAGAAGGGAACAGGGAACTCTTAACAGGGAACAAATAAAAAACTAAAGTTTAAGAGTTTAAAGCTCAGTCAAAAAAAAGGATGTTTTTACAAGGAGAGTGACACGAAAAAAACAGTGTCATTATTTCAATCTCATGTTTTTAAACATGAGTTCTTTCTGTTAAGAGTTGCTTCCTGTTCCCTCTGAAGAATTACGAATTACGAATTACGAATTACGAATTACGAATTATTTATAATCGTTATCCCTTGACAGCACCAGATGTAAGACCTTGAATAATTTTGCGCTGGAAGAACAAAACGAGTAAAACTAACGGCAATGTGCCAACAACGGTCGCAGCAGCAATAGGTCCATAGGGAATTTCAAATACTGTGGCACCGCCTAGTTGTGCCACAGCAACAGGGATGGTTTTCATCTCTTCACGAGTAATAAATGTGAGCGCAAAAATAAACTCATTCCAGGCAAAAATAAATGTGAGAATTCCAGTTGTTACCAAAGCAGGAATTGTCATGGGTAGTAATATTTGCAATAACATTTGTACGGTATTGTAGCCATCCACTTTGGCAGCATCTTCCAAATCTTTTGGTAATTGCTGGAAAAAGCTGCGTAACACCAAAATTGTTAATGGTAAATTGATCGCAGTATAAGGAATAATCAGCGATAAATAGTTGTTACCTAAATGCAGCCCTTTGACAATTTCTAACATTCCCAAAAACAATAAGATTCCTGGAAATAAAGTGACAATCAGAATAGCTGCAATGATGGCTTTGCCACCCCAAGGACGCAATCGTGCTAAAGCATAGGCAGCCGGCGCACCTAATCCTAAAGATAAAACTGTAGAAACAATAGACACAAAAGCACTATTGAATATATAGCGCCAAAACGGATGACGGGTGAATAATTCGATGTAGTGATTGAAAGTAATTCGAGCAGGAAAATAAACGGTAGGAATTTTGGCAATATCCTGATTTAACTTAAATGAGGTTAATAACTGCCACATTACTGGTGCTAAACAGAAAAGCACTACTAAGGCAATTACCATCCAAAGTATGATGTTTTTACCTAAATTTTTGACTCTTGTGTTGATTTTGGGAGTTGTAATCAATTTTTTTGGCGTGACAGTCATAAAAATTCCCAATGTGATACGAGATTAATATGAAGCTACATAGAATAATTGAACGCGGATGCACGCAGATAAACGCGGATAAAGACAGATAAATCAATGAATTTTAGAATTATGTGCAACCTCACATAAAATTGGTATGAGATTTTGGTGTAGAGATTAGTAAAACGTCTTCATTCGGGATTTGTTGAGTAAAAAACTAGTAATAGCTACTACTGCAATCAATAAAAGAAAAGTGACTACAACTAAAGCTGCTCCATATCCAAAGTCTAAGTAGCGCATCACGGTAGAGTAAATATAAAGTGATACTACTTCTGTTGAACCTCCAGGACCGCCTCCAGTCATCACAGCAATCAAGTCAAAAATTCCAAAAGCCTGAGCAAACCGAAACAACATGGCAATAAGAATTTGTGGCATCAACAGGGGCAGGGTAATTTGATAGAAGCTTTGCCAGGGTGTTGCTCCATCAATCCCATGAGCTTCATACAAGTCAGGTGAAATTGACTGTAAACCAGCTAATAGCAAAATACTAATAAATGGAGTCGTTTTCCATACATCTGCAACTATCACAGCGATCATTGCTAATGTTGGTTCTCCTAACCAGTTAATTCCAGTTTCAATCCAACCTACCCGCAGGAGAATATCATTGACAACTCCAAACTGGTCATTAAAAATCCAAGCCCAAGCAAGACCGATGAGGGCAGTAGGTAAAGCCCAAGGTAAAATGGCGATTGTCCTGACTGCACTCCTGCCAAAAAACTGCTTATTCAAGACTAGGGAAATACTTAATCCCAGGAGTAACTCTAGAAATACTGTTGATAAAGTGAATACTGTTGTTGTCCTGAAACTTTCCCAGAAACGACCATCCCCCGCCATTCGCACATAATTGCTAAAACCAGAAAAGACAGGTTCCAGCTTTGTTCCTAAATTTTGAGTAAAGAAACTTAAGCAAAAAGCTCGAACTATGGGATAGCCAAAGACGAGTAACAGCAACAGCAAAGCGGGTAACAAAAAAATCCACGCTGTTCGTTGTTTTCGACTGCTGATTGTTTGTAGATTAGTCATTAGTTATTGACCTTGTATACAAAGTTTCTTGATTATTACTTTCCAGTCCGCAGTAGTCGCCGGGTTTCATTAGCAGCAGCTTGCATCGCGCTTGCAGGAGTCATGCTATTTGTGAGTGCCGCACTGAGGTAACGTTGCAAAATATCTGATACTTGAGCATATTGGGCGATAGGTGGACGTAAAACGGCGCTATCAGATATCTTCAGTAGCTGAGAATAATGAGGGTATTTACTGATAATTTCTGGGTCTGTAAACAGTGAGCGTCGGCTGGGGACAAAACCGGCTTGCAAAATAAATTGGCGCTGTACTTCTTCGCTCGTAAAGTATCGAATTGCTTTCCAAGCTTCTTGAGGATGTTGAGAGGATTTGGCAATTCCCAAACCCCAACCTCCTAAACAGGTTCCTCCATTGTTGCCAGAAGTAGCAACCATGAGTTTAATGCCGATTTGATCTTTGATAGCAGAATCTTCAGCATTGGCTAGAGGCCAAACATAAGGCCAACTGCGTAAAAATGCGGCTTGACCATTTTGAAATATACGTCTTGTGTCTTCCTCCATATATGTTGTGGTTCCAGAGGGAGAAATTCCTTCTTGAATGGTGTCTTTGAGAAAAGCGATCGCTTTTAATGTCTCAGGTTTATCTAGACCTACTTCTAAAGTATCAGGATTGACCCAAAATCCACCAAAACCTTGCAAAACTTCGACAAACATGGCAGCTAGTCCTTCATACTGCCGACCCTGCCAAAGATAACCCCATTTAATTTTTCCTTGTTCTTTTAAAGACTTAGAAATTTTTAGCAAATCTGCAAAGGTTTCTGGTGGTTGAAACCCGGCTTGGTTGAGTAAGTCTTTCCGGTAGTAAAGGACTCCCAAATCACTTCGGATCGGAATTCTGAAGAGCTTGGCTTCGTAACGTCCCGCTTCTATATCTTTGGACGAAAATGCAGCTAATTCTTCTTTCGTCAATTTATCGCTTAAATCTAACAACCATCCAGCAGATGCAAATTTGGATGACCAAATCACATCCATATTGACCAAGTCATAGGGAGAATCTCCCAAGATAAATGCTGAAGTATACAAATCTTCTAGCAAGTTTGTCGCATTTGGACCTTCAATCAGATTGATCCGAATGCCGGGATTTTTGGCTTCAAAGTCTTTGATGATGCCTTGCTGCCAAGGTTGGGCATCAGGTGCAGTCATCAACATATTCAAAACAACTGCTTTCTGCGATAATGCTGGCGGGGGAAAAAGTAAGATGATGCTCAGTGAAACAGCAAGAAAAATTCCTGTACAAAATTGAAGTTTTAGTAATATTTTTTGCTTAAACATTTTAACTTCCTGATAATTTATTTTGTACGAGTAGTTATCTACAGCAATACCTTGTCCATTTTTTGTAGGTTGGGTTAAGCGACAGCGCAACCCGACGCATTTGTTGGGTTTCATGCTTCAACCCAACCTACAAATCAAGACTTTTTTCGATTTGGACAAGGTATTGCTATAGGAATCCGGTTTGATTCTTGTTAATTATACTGAGTTGATTCGATCAGGTTTATGGTTTACAGCTTGTTCAAAAATCAATCAAATCGTGGACTTATAGTACCTACGCATTGATAGAACACATCAAATATAGAGTGTGGGTTTCCGTCTCTTGTCAGGTGCGTCAGATATAGGAAATCTGTTAATTGTGTCAAATTATCAAGTCTGACGCACCCTACTAATATTCTCTGTCAAAAGCCTACAATCACCAATTATGGTTGATTTGTATCATATTTGTATAGTGCGTAAGTTCTAGCTACAAATGAATATTCGGCGTTGCATAATTGCAGGATGATTTGAGAATCTGCATCAATACATAATCACTGCGTCTCCGTGTCTCCGTGTCTCCGCGTCAGCCTCAATCATCTCCTTATTCAGGAACGCCGAATATTCCTGTCACTGTGTCTGTCCCTTACTCCATTGTTTCATTGACAGGGAATCTATCAATCAACTGCATAGCCCGTTGAGCATTGCGCCGCAGAGAGTCGGGAACATGGGGAACATGGGGAATTTGGGATAATAAATCCAATGTCCGGCGTAAAATTCTGACTACATCACCTTCATCTAAGGTGGTATTAGCACATAATTCTACCCACTCCACACCTAAAGCCCACTGTTCTACCATCGCTATTAACTCAAATTCCAACCAGATAGGCAGCGTCACATTATAACGCCGTTGCAGTTGGAAAATTTGCCGACGAATCCCTTGTAATTTCTTCAAAGCATCGGCTACATCCTCACTCAGTCCAAAGTTTACTTTGCTATCTGGACGTGGTGTTTCTGTCACCAAAGCCGCAGCTGCAGCCGCTAAATGATGAGGATCTAAATTATTTAATTCACCACTAGCGATGACTAAACCTAACCACAATTCATTTTCGCCCCGAATAGCGGCGGCCATTTGTCCTAATTGTGTGGGGACTAAGTTATCTAAACCGCCAAAGTGCTGCAAGATTTGAATTAAGTTAAGAAACTCTTCCCAATGTCGTTGGGAATGTTGTTCTATTTGTCCTTGAATTTCTTCCAGTTCTGCTTCTAATTCTACACAACGCGCTCTGCGTTTAAATATCGTGCCAATGTTCCCTGATTGATGTAAGGGATGGCTTTCTAATTGGGCTTGCACGGCGTTAACACGACTGAGTTGTTCTACCACTTCCTGTGGCATATACATAAATTCGCCAGGATCGGGTATGCTTTGTGCGATCGCTGCTGTTTCTTGATTACCACGAACACACTGTCCCCGTTTTAATGCCAGTTCTGAGGGTGGGATGATGTCAACAGACACTTCAACTCTTGGCAATTCGGCATATAAATCAACTACATCTGCATTTGTGACTACATACCAGCGGTTATCCTGCCCTAAACATACGAAGTAAGAAGCTTGACCTGTATTTGGCGCTTTGTGAACTAATACCGCTGTCATCGGTAAAGTCGCTGTGATGTTTTTGTCTTTAAGACTCAACAATGTCCCAGACACAGCAAAATCCAGCATCATCACCAATTGTTCTTGTCTATCTTCCCGCGCTTGCTCTTGTAAGGTTCTTAGTATATGGCGTTCTACTTTCAGGCGTTGACGCAATTTTTCATATAGCGCCAATTCATTTTCATCAATTGCGGCTAATTCATCTTGTATTTGCGTTAATTCTGCTTGTATTTCCGCAATTTCGTCGTACTCTGGTCTTAAATGCAAAGTCGCCATGTACTGGCCAAAGCTGCGTTCGATCAGTTCTCTGGTTTGCTCTAAGGAGTGGGTTTGCAGTAAGTTAAGTACCATGCCATAGCTAGGCGTAAACTGGCTAACTAAAGGATCTGCTGCCGATGTGGCCAAATACGCTGCTTCCTTTGCCCCTTCAAAGGGAGTTTGGACTGTGACTACATAACCTTGGAGATCCATGCCTCGACGACCTGCCCGACCCGACATTTGCAGGAATTCGGAAGCTTTCAATAAACGATGTCCGTTGTCAGTCCGCTTAGAAAGGGTGGAAATAACTGTGGTGCGGGCGGGCATATTAATTCCCGCTGCCAGGGTTTCTGTGGCAAATACCACCTTAATCAGCCCCTGTTGAAATAGTTCTTCTACTAACACTTTCCATGCTGGCAAGATGCCGGCATGGTGAGCGGCAATGCCTCGGTATAGGGGTTTAATTTGTCCTGTCCGTCCAGCGTCGGGATTGCGACTTAAAAAGTCATCAATTTGTCGCCGTAATATTTGGGATTCGTCGTTATTTACTAGCCATAAATCACCAACTTCTTCCACAGCTTTATCACATCCTCTGCGGCTGAAGATAAAGTAAATGGCTGGCAACATATCCCGTTGCTGGAGTTGACTGAGGGTATAAATAATGCCGGGGGCTTCTGGTCTGCCAGCTTTGCCCCGTTCTCCTGATCCTTTTTTACCACGCTTAATGAGGCGGGGGTTAATTTTGCTGTTGCTGTCATTGAGTAGGGGAAACAGCCCTTTGGGATTGCAATAGTGGAATTCTAAGGGAACCGGGCGAAAATCGGAGTATATCAGGTCTGTCGGACCATGAACACGATTTAACCAGTCGGTGAGTTGGTCACTGTTGGCAACTGTGGCGGAAAGGGCTACTAGTTGCACTTCGCGGGGACAATAAATAATGGATTCTTCCCAAACTGTACCCCGTTGGCGATCGTTCATGTAGTGGCATTCATCTAGCACCACTGCTTCAACGTCTACTAAGGAGATGCCAATTTGTCCTATGGGTGTGCCATAGAGCATATTGCGGAAGATTTCGGTGGTCATGACTAAAATGGGCGCATCTCTGTTTACAGAAGCGTCTCCAGTTAATAGTCCGACCTGATCAAAACCGAATTTTTCTCGAAAGTCACGTAATTTTTGATTTGACAATGCCTTCAGAGGAGTGGTGTAAAATACACGTTTTCCCCGCGACAAGGCGCGATAAATGGCATATTCGCCAATTAATGTTTTACCTGAACCAGTGGGCGCACAGACAACTACGGAGCGTCCAGCATTGAGGGAGGCGATCGCTTCTTGTTGGAATTGATCTAATTCAAAGGGAAATACTGACTTTAAGTCAATTTCTGAAGATGGGACAGGATAGTTCACTCAATCATCTTTTGCAACCAGACTGTCTACTATCATAACGTGATTCGTGATTTGCTACGTTGAGAGTAAAACCACAAGTTCTGGGGGCATGAGTTAGCCTTTGTTAGTCATCTCAATGTTTCTGCAATTTTCCGTAGGACTCGACACGCACTCTCTAATTCGCTTTGGGTAGACAGGGGGGCAAATACTCGTGATATGGCATAGTGTTGATTTTCTAGCTTGACAAAGACAATATCGTCACCATTGGTTAGCATTCCCAAATTAGGCACATCAACATTTGGACTGGCCATCAAGTAAGCAAGTGTTTGTGGCAATGCTGACCAAACTGATAGCATGGTTTTTTTGGACTCTAAAACAATTATCCAAAAGCGATAGCTTCGCTCGCCAGAGGCATCGCGCAATACCAGCACATCTATTCGACCCTGTAGAGTTTCTTCGCTATCAGCTACTGTTATTTGCACAGATTCTTCAGCTTTGATGCGAAAAGGTGGGTCGTATAAACCTGCAACGGTCAGTAATGGAGAGACGAGTAATAGCATCACCGTACTTTCTAATAAATGCCCGCCAGATCGGTGATAAATATAACGCTGACCTAAAATTTCTAGGTTAGTGCGGTCATTAGGGTTAATCTCAGGTAATTGATCATGCCATTCTGTAAAAAAATCCTGAGATTCACTGCGATTCAAACCAAATCTTTTTTCTGTTTCATCGATAGTAGTGATAGTTTCAGTCACAAAAAGATGTTCAAAAACTTGGTTACTGAAGTAGACCCTTAATGCAGTCATAGCAGCAGTTTGTATATCTTTCATAGGATGGGACTTAAAACGCTGTCGATAATTATCTAAACCATCCCACTTTTTAATACTACTTATACCACCGTGTACAAGTTCGTTCCGAAGTTGAAAAAGTTCATCTATACGCTTCTCCCAGTCGTTTTGATCAGGAAATGTTTTTCTGATACCTTCTTTAAGATTTTTACGAACTTTATTGTGTTCACAAAAAAGAGCGTCTAAGGCAATGAAGAAGTGAATAAAACGCTCTGTACCATCATAAACAATTCCATAGTTAATAAAATGGGCAGCCGTAGTCGCTCGTTGTGCAGCCAAGTCTGAAGTATTATCCTTTAACGCATACCAATTTTGTATTTCGGATAATATATCGGATGATACATGAAGACAATTGTCAACCAATAAAGGTGGAAATAGATTACCTATTCCTGCACTTATAGAACCGCATCCTGCTCGACTTGCATCATCTGGAAATTGAATTGAATAGGAAGTTGGATCTGCTCCACTCTTAGTTAGAAGGTTAGGTATTTGATCATCTAAACAAGAGCAAAGAATAGCAATGAAAGTACGCATACTATCCCCTGCAATACTTCTAGCACCAGATGCTGTCCCTGATGCTTCACAAACCAACCAAGTTGGTGAAAATAAGAAGTCTTTATGAGGATGATCACCTGTTCCATTTGTCCAAGTTCCAATACTAGGCATCCAGTATTGTGATTCATCGTAAAGTTGCTGAAGTAAATAGAGTTGGTTGATTGCTGCAAGGTTATTGATTGGTGATGTATCGCTGACAATGACAATGATCACAACCTACCCATCTCCCGCAGATTCTTAATGTCTTGTTCAAAATCTTCAACACCATAATGCACCGGAATTTGACGGCTTGCTAGTAGATGTTGAAAAGCGATACGGTTCATCCCTGCAAATCGACTGGCTTGAGCAAGAGTAAGTTTTTCCTTCTGAAACAACAAAACGGCAATTTCTTGCTTCATTTCCGCTTCATTCATTCGAGTCGCCGTTAGAAGTTCATCAGAGATGATAATACTCATAACTAAAGTCCTCTTCATTATTCTTAATTCTAAGCATCTATCTCTTTCAAGGTGAGTAAAAAATTTGGTTAAAAAAGAGTTTTCTAACCTTTTTTCTCTGTGTTCTCAGCGCCTCTGTGGTTAGATAAATTATCTTTGAACCGCAGAGTAGAAAAAATATTTTTTGAGTCACCTTGAAAGGGCTAAGATAAACAACCTCACCTATCACCCTTTCCCCAATTCTTGAGAACGTTCTTTAGCGGCTTTGACGGCTTCAATTAAAGCGGAACGAAATCCAGCCTTTTCTAATTCGCTCACACCAGCAATTGTGGTTCCACCAGGACTAGTAACTCTATCTTTCAATTCTGCGGGGTGGATTTTTGTTTCCTCTATGAGTTTGGCTGTTCCCAACACCGTATGTAAAGCTAATTGTTTAGCAACTGCTCTAGGTAAACCGACTGCAACTCCACCATCAGATAAAGCTTCTATCATCAACGCGACATAAGCAGGACCACTCCCAGATAAACCTGTCACCGCATCCATCAGCGTTTCTGGAACTTCAACAACTTCCCCTACTGCGGAAAAAATTTGCTGTGCTGTTTGCTGGTGGATAGGGTGTGTGTAAGCACCCAAACAAATTGCTGTTATTCCGGCTCCCACTGTAGCGGGTGTATTAGGCATAGCGCGAATCACTGGCAGTTGGGGAAAAGCTGCTTCTAGAGGTTTTAAAGGCACACCTGCCAAGATAGAAATAATGAGGGGTGAATGTTTTGTAGGTAGTATATCTGCAAATTCTTGAGCGATCGCACTAAATACCTGGGGCTTAACTGCCAACATCACAGCTTCCTGAGCCTCAGCTAAAACCAGGCAATTATCCGTCGTCACACCTACACCATATTGCTGCTGTAAAAAACTGCGGCGAGAAGCTTGTGGTTCACTAACTATAACTTCTGAACCTTGATAAATTCCTCGCTCTATGAGGCGGGATAACAATGCTTCTCCCATTACCCCACCGCCAATCAAACCAAATTTAATAGTCATTTGTGAATAGATATTAGTCATTAGTCCACCTAATGACTAATTTAACTTGATTATTGCGCTGCTCGGTTAACTTCGGTTCCCCAAGCTGGAGTTGTACTTGCGGGACGAGCGGGACGTGCTGCTGGTTGCGGTACTTCATGTAAAAAACCGCCTTGAGTGCTAACTTGCACACAACTGGGAGTAAACAAAAAGATACTTTCACCAATCCGCTCTTGATGTCCATCTAGAGCATACGTACCACCAGCCACAAAATCGACTGCCCGTTGAGCCTGATCCGGGTCCATAATCGTCAAGTTTAATACTACAGATTTGCGCTCGCGTAATGCTTGAATTGCCTGAGGCATTTCTTCAAAAGTTCGTGGCTCAAGTACTAAAACTTCGGAAATTCCATTAATTGCACCTGGCATACCAATCACATTACTCATAGGCTTTGATCCTGCTGCGGCTACTTCTTCTCCCATTGTAGGCATGGGTTCGCGCCAACGTCGATTGGGAGTTGTGGATTCTTGTGGAACAGGTTGAGGATTTTCCTGCTGATACATATTTTGGTAGCTATCAGTATCTGCTTCCTCTTCGTAGTACTCGTACTCTACTTGCTCATTCAACCCTACAAAGTCTCTAAGTTTGGAAAATATATTGTTCATTTTGTACGCTCCCAGTGGAAATTACCTTAATTGCTTTGGCTTTCGATTGATTATTGACAGCCAGTGGAAATTGCTATATTAGCTGCTCAACAAGGGCAGTTTTATTGCCCTTAGTAGCCTCTAGTACAGGTTTTCATAAAAAAAAGACAGTTCTAGAAAGGACTATACCTTAACTGGACACAACAATGAGTCAAAATTATATCCTAAGTTTTGGTCAACGTAAAATCCTTTCTATTTCATTTTGTCTTAGTAATTACATTTGTCAATATTATATCTTCAAGACACGGACTTCACCGTAAGTTACTGAATTGGTTTTAAGTAAGCTGAGTCTCTATTTTGATAATTAACCCCAAACTAGAGACAAAAAGATCAGGTTCTCTCCCCAAATAAGATAGTACCTAATCTAACAATCGTTGCACCTGCTTGCACTGCTAATTGATAATCCCCTGACATACCCATTGATAGATGTTGCATTGTAATATTTGACCAATTTTGTGATTCTATGGCTTTTGCTAATTTATTAGTACTATTAAATACATTGAGTATCTCCGCATCAGCCAAGCCACAGGGAGGAATTGTCATCAAACCTTGAATTTGTAAATTTTTGCATTGGTTAAGTGCCGCCAAGTCAGCTAATAAATCTGGAACCATCCAACCAGATTTATTGGCATCGGGGAGAATTTTGACCTGTAAGCAGACTTGGGGACTAACACCTATTTGTTGCGCCAGAGTATCAAGACGCTGGGTAATCTGTAAATTATCGACAGAATGAATCCAGTCAAATAGTTCTAAAGCTTTTTTAGCTTTATTACTTTGTAAATTGCCAATCAAGTGCCAGGTAATATCCGATAAATCTTGCAATTCGGATTGTTTACTGGCAGTTTCTTGAATGCGATTTTCGCCAAAATCACGAATTCCGGCGGCATATGCCTCCCTGATTAGTGCGGTGGGAACTTGTTTACTAACAGCAATCAACCGCACTGAATCAGGAAGTGAGGCACGAATGACAGCAATACGTTCACTAATTGAACTACTCATTGGAAGGTGCGTTGGAAAACACTCTGAAGCTGATCGTACTCCTGGGACTTGCCATTGCGACGTAAAGTACGTAAGCGATTTTCCAGCATCATTCTGGCTTCAGTACGTCCAATTGACTGAAATTTAATCCCTTTAACGTCATTTGTGACCAAGAAAAATAAACGTTGGGCATAAAGTGTAGTGAACAGATCCTGGTTATCATCAACCAGACAGATCCTATATAGCAAACCCCACGTAGGATGATTTATGTAAGTTTCTGAGTAGTCTGGATTCATTTAATAGTCAAGGTTGGAGTACATATATTCTGTTTTCGCAGTCAAAGACAAACATTCCGACGATAATGAATATTCTTTTGCCAGAATCTTTGCCGACAATACGAAACTAACGACATTTTGCCAGGTGATGGCTTTCATGAAAACCTTGATCTAGTTTCTCATTGGCAGGTAAAGTAGGAGTACCTGGGGAAAAAATTGACAATAAAGGTTGAATCTGATCGTCTGGATGACCCGCAATTCATAAGGTACTACTAGACAGGGAGATTTACCCGCTTCTTTATTCGCAGATTCCCAGGAGGAAAACGCCTTTGAAGTTCCATAAGAGTGAAAACCAGCTTGAGAACTTCTCGTTGCATGATCTTCTCTCCATCCTGCCATAATTCTCGCTTTATGGCGCAAATATATAGTCAATCTAACTACTGAATAGAATTGTTTATTGAGAATACGGAGAAGGGGGTACAGGAAGATTAGTTAGATAAAGAAGTGGAAAATAGTATTAAGTCTAAATTCATATTTGCCGAAAACTTGGGAAATATCTGATTAGACACAACCAGACTTGTAATTACAGCGATTTTCGGGTAAATTAACCACATTTTTCTATTTCATGCAAAGGAAGAAAGGAATAGAAAAATTAGCGTGTGATACAAATACATGAAAACTAATGTAAGAGTAATTCAAAAAATAAATTATTCTAAAATTTCATTTTTAGTATATTTGTGTACAGCAGATTGCAGGTGATAGTCTGAAAAGTCTTTTGGTGTCTAGGTTTGATAATCAGTTGGTATCCTAATCACCCTGTCTGTTGCTATAAATAAAGTGCAAAATTTTTCCACAATGTTGATGTAGAGGTAAAGCAAAATGCTAAACCTCTACTGAGTGCTACTGTAAGCTGATAAATTTAAATATCACCATGACCTAAATTTGCTTTGAGAGAAGCAAAATTTTTACCACCTAGTTCAATTTGATCCGCGATGCAACCATATTTTAACCTATCAATTAGATACTCGACATCATGAGCGATAAAATTTGTGCCATGATCTGGTTCTATCAAACTTACTAACTTGATATTTTTGATTTTTTGATTAGCTAAATTAGAGAAACCCAAAAAATTCAATACACCTGATTCATATGTGCCACAGGGTACTGAAGGATTAGTGACACCAACGCAATATTCATTTTCTTGAAACCAATCAAATGCAGGATAGCCGTGAAAGTGAACAATTGGCGCACCATTTTCAATTAATTCCGGTGTAAACAAGGCAGCAGAAAGACTAATTGCCAGCATGACATAGATATCATAAGAAGGTTTGACATCTATTTTTTGCTGCTGTGCTTCTATTGGTAATTGCAGATGTAATTTATCTTGCAACCCAATGCGGATGATATCTTGTTCAAGATTTAAATCGGTTTTATTTGAGCCTGAACGAGAACTAACCAGCCAAATATCAGGAATTTGCTTAAATACATATTTCCCGTCAATAATAATTTTAATATAACGTCTATTTGCTTCATTTTGGCGAATTTCATCACTACTAAATCCAGGTGTTGGTAATAAATTTTCCCATTCATAATTAGTTATTTCTAGTTTGCCTACATAGTGAGGAGGTTCTGCATAAGCCACGAAACCATAAGAAACTCCTGTCCTACCATTGACGATGATGTTGACAATATCTCTATGAGACTTTCTTTTAATAACTTCAGCTAGTTTAAAGCCAGCCGGAAATAAGCCAGTTGAGGCTAATTCTCGTCCTAAATTTCCTAGGATTTTCGCATATTTAGATAGATGAGGATTATAAGCTCCTATTTCAAATCGACTCATTAATAGTGGGGCAATGGGAACGAAAACTTTAGGAATTAGGGATTTGGAGACAAAATTATCTAGTTCATATTTAGAAAAAATAGAATCTGATAAATTCATATTCAGGATAGAAATCTGATTACTAGATACGCCAATAACAATTTCTGAAAATGTTCTAATTAATGTGTTGATGCCAATGCTAATTTTTTCTGGATATGGTGTGATTGGATTCACAAATTTATGATCTATTTCGCTAAGAATAACCACTTGTGTATTTGTTGGATTTTCAACATACTTGGCTACATGATCTTCAGCCCAACTACTTAATTTAGCAATTTGCACAACCGACATTTGGCGATTTTTCGCCAGCCAGCGAGAAGAAAATTTATATAGATTCTCTGCTATGAATATTCCTATGTTTCTAAGCCAAGAATTCGGTCTTTCAATATCTATAACTGCATTAATTTCTGCTTTTACTCCCCGGAACTTAAAGGAGATTTTTTTGTTAAGTATGGGAATTTTAATATCATAAAAAAAATCTGCTGTAGCTTCCTGCCAAGGCAGAATTTTCACGCCAAAGTTTTTGAGTTTAACAGCTAATTCTTGACGAAATTTAATAATTATTAGATTTTGATAACCATTAGGTAAAGGCCTAAATGTAACACTGAGATTTTGAGCCATCGATTTAGGGTTAATAACTGGTGGTTGATATTCCAGAGATGATTCTCCTGCAAAGCCACCAATTAATCTGCCAATAGTTTCTAAGCTAATTCCTTGACTTAGAGGCTCAGATTCGCATTTGGGTGTGATATTCATTTCCTGTATTAATGCCAGAATATCTGCTTTATAGGCGGCTATTTCTGCCTGTACTTCGGGTGTAATTACACCCTTGGGAGAGCGAATATTTAGTTTAGTATTTTCTACCCAAAATTGAACACCTTGTTGAGTAAGTTTTGCGAGAATTTCGGATGCGTTCATTACTAAATCTCCCAGTTTTTAAGGAAGTACAAAGAAGAGAAAAAAAGAAGACACTTCACTGGAATGGTTTTCCCCCAATCCTGCGAAGTGTCCGTCTTATAGGAGGAAAAAACTTAAAATTCTATATTGCTTTAGATGCATAGTAGTTGCTCTTGTTGTAGCTAATAAACAACTACTATGAGAGTTCACATCTGCAAAATTTCGGTTTGGGAATTTTCCAATTCTTCGGCTAACCGTTGAGCAAGTTCTTCAATAGTAGGGTAGTACCAAAGATGGATAAGAGATAACTTAATTCCCATCATTTTCTCGGCTTTACTAGCAAGAGTCATTGCTTGTGCTGAATCTAAACCATAGCTATCCAAAGGTTCTCGAATATCTATTTCATCTGGATTGACTCCCAATAAAGAGGAAATATGAGAAACGAGCCAAGCTTGAATCTCTAAAGTAGAGTAAGCTGGTTTTTGTGAAGAATTAGAAAGAGAATTACTCATTTATGTACCTCTCAGTTGTAAAGAATTAAACGTGACATCAGCGATAAGATTAATAACATTTGTGACAAGTATTTCCATTGTTTTTTTGCTAATTGAAGGCTGAGAAAATACAAAGTTTAATAGCATTTTTCCCTGAAATGTTGCAGCATGAATTACTAAAACACCTGCATACAAACTATGGGAACCTGCAAAACTAATCTCTTCTAGTTCTAACTCTCCATAAGCTGCGGGAATATTTACTTTGCCAATATTGGATACTGAGACTGTAGCAGCTATTTGTTTGGGAAAAATTAAACTAAAGTCTATAAGTTGTTTGGCAATTAATATCATGTTAAAGATATCTTGACGCTTGATTCCAGCTTCTAGATTTTGCTTAACTTCCCGTGCTATATCCCAGAAATATGTATTGGATTTTATACTGTAAAATCCCATTATTGATGTGGCTAAAACAGCCATATCTTCTTCATTAATATTAGGTTCCAATCGTTTTCTTAAATCAAGATATGATAAGCTGTTTACTCGCACATCTTTTTGATTTTTTTTGATAATTTTTCTGGCTACTGTAAACATGAGAATGGCAGATAACGCACTATGTACTGTGGTATTTTCCTGCCGACAGCGCTGAACAAATTTTTGAGTTAATTCTGTGTCTATCTGTCTGTGAATAATAGCGGAACGACGCTGAGAGACGGAGACATATTTTTCAAATCCTAATGTTTGGGGTTGATTCCATATTTTATAAAATCCCAATTTTAACAAACATAAAAGTCCGCTAATCTTACCTGTAAACCCCTGTTTAGATTTGGGTATTAGGGTTTCAATAGGTGGCAAAGGTTCTAATCTTTTAACTGGTTGAATGGATTCACAAGATGTCAGCCTTTGATAATAATTCAATATTTCTGAATGCAGTTGAATGCTTGATAAGCCATCGGAAATTGCATGGTGTAGGGTAGTAATTAAGTAACTAATTTTTTGCTCATTAAGGATATGAACTAGCACTACTCGCATCAGAGATTTACTACTATCAATTTCCTGATTCATCTCTTCATTAACAACTTCTTGCCAATGTTCCTCATTTATATGATTAACAATTCGTAAACCAATTTTTTCTGTACCTGTGGTTTGAAAATAAAAACCTTTTCGCAAATGAAGAATGTGTGAATTTAAACGAGGATGACGATACTGAATAATGTCTATACATTGCCTGAGAACTGCTTCTTGGAAATTACCTCTGATGCGACTAATAGTGACTAAATTCCAGGTTTTAGCACGCCTATTGAGGATTTCCATCGCTTGTTCTACATTGCCCAATTTTCTATTATCGGACATATTTATCAACCTTCTGGACGATATTGACCATATTCATCTGGAATTGTTAATCCTTGAATTTTTAAACTTTGAATGCGGTACAAAAATGCTGCACCTGTCATAATATGGTCAGCAATATCCACGACTTTTCGATTTTTGGATTCAGATAAATAGGAACCTTTCACCCAATTATTAAAGCTACCCATGGCTGGACCACACCAAATTTGGTAATCAATTTCTCGACCTTTTTCACCAGTATTAGACCAGCGGGAAGATAGTCCCAGATACCAGCGGAAAATTAAAGCCATTTTTAGCTTGGAATTACTAAGTGCTTTGTTTAATTTTTCTGGGTTACGTTGAGATAAATAAGTAACAGTTTCTTGCCAAACTTCTTGTACTGTCTTTTTCAGAATTTGCTTTTCTAATTTTTCCAGTTCTGCTGGAGGAATTTCTTCAATTGAGTTATAGTTTTTGTATAATTCTAATAATTTTTGAGCGCGGAGAGGAAAGAGTGTTCCACGTTTGAGAACTTGCAATTTTACTCCCATTTCAAACATATCCGCTGCGGGAGCCATCATCACATCAGCCATTTCTGATTGAGCTAGTAATTCTTTGGTATATTGAGAAGTTCCAGCTTCAATGCAAGATTGATTAATAGAGCCGGTGACTACATAAGCTGCACCCATCATAAAAGCAGCTAATGCTGATTGTGGGGTAGAAATTCCACCTGCTACACCAATCCTTACTGGTTGTTTATAACAATATTTAGCTTGAATTTCATCTCGCAATTCCAAAATAGAAGGTAATAAACAAATGAGCGGACGATTATCTGTATGACCTCCAGAATCTGCTTCTACGGTAATATCATCAGCCATCGGAATTTTTTCGGCAAGAGTGGCTTGTAATTCACTAATAAGACCTTGTTTAACTAATTGTTTGAGAATTTTTACGGGAGCAGGTTGAAGAAATTTAGTTGCAACTTCTCGACGTGAAACTTTAGCAATGACTTTATTTTTGATTTCGATTTGATTGGCTGAATTTAAACTTAGTCCTGCGGCTCGATAGTAAACGATGTTATCAGTCAAATCTAAAAATGCAGAAGCTTCAATTATGCTGACTTGATATTGCAGATATAAATCTATGCTACGACGTTCAATAGCTGGTTCACTGGGACTATGAAGTAAGTTAAATGCGTAAGGTTTTTGCTGTAAAGCTTGTTGAATGCGGTTAATGGCTGATTCGACACGGTGAGGAGATAAACCTCCTGCACCAAATGAACTTAAAATCCTTTCTTTTCCTAACGCAATTACTAATTCTTCGGAAGCAATTCCCTGAGCCATTGCACCTGTAGCATAGGCATATTTGACTCCGTAAAAATCAAGAAAGGTTGGATCACCTAATTGTTGAATTGATAAAGATGGAACAGAAATTAAGGTTTCTATTTTGGCTGAGTTGCTATGATTATAATGGACTATATTTAATTCATTGCTAATTCCTATTTGCCCTTCTTTTTTTAGTATATAACATGGTTTTTCTAAATTCCTCAGTTTAGATTTAATACCTTCTGCATCAAATGAAACAGTATTTATATTTCCTTGCCAAGGTTGGTGATAGTGGCTCAATAAGCTAGATATTTTGAGAGAATTATTCTGCTGTTCTAGGATATTTTTTGTGTTTAACACGTTAGTATTCCTCTGGAAATCTAATTGGTATTATTTTGGTATTATTCGGGTGGGCTTTTCAGCCCAACCCATAGTATTTTAGTTATGCTATGACAATCATTGGAGAGTTTATGAATACCTTTAAACTATCCGTTTATAAAAGTCTATTTGTTGCTGAATCAAGAGATGTATTTGCTCTAGTGATTCCTGGCGAGACTTTAATAAAAAACTGTGCGTTTTTGTCATAACTGCATTGTTATGACTCAATTTTTGTCGGTGGTATTTGCGTAAATTTGGAAGTTGTGAGGGGGTTGATTTCCAAATTTTATGGGGATGAGAAGTTAAAGATTGATTTTGAGGCTGTGGGTTATTTTCTACTTTGAAATTTGGCTGATTGTCTGCTGAAGAAGGAACATACAAAGGTGATATATCTAATGCAACTCGATGACTGAGGAGTTTACCTAAGGCTCTAATAATTGAGGTATGGTCATCTACGCCTCTTTTATTTATAGATACGGCGACGTGTTCTTTTTCCTTGAGTGTTTCACTAATCCATCTGGAGCAATTACCACCAACACCTACTTCAATAAATATTCTGTAGTTGTCTTGGTAGACCCGGTTAATTAAGCGAGGAAAATCAAGTTCTTGACAAAGAGATTTAGCTATGTTGTTGCCAATTGTTTGGCTATCGATGGTAATTGGTTCATATTCGGCGGCGGAATAAAAAGTCAAATCGGGGATGTTTTGAATGGGTAAAGTATTAATTTTTTGCAGTTCTTTGTATTCAGAGCGCATGGGGTCGCAATGAATTACATGATCGATAGAAGTGGGAAAAGCATCACAATTTAGTTGTTGAATTACTCTTTGACAAGCTTGTGTTTCTCCAGCAATTACAACTTCTTCTGGTGTGTTAATTAAAGGTATATAGACCCGTTTCTCATGTTTAATAGCTTCCCTGACCTGGGATACTGGACAGATGAGAATATAGTTACTCCAGAATCCTAGATTTTGATTATCTAATGGTAATCCCCAACATTGACGAACGGCATTTTTAGGACCGGATAGCTGGGTTTTAAAAAGGGGTGATGAGTTTAAGTAATCACTAGTTTGTTTAAAGCTAGTCCAGACACCTTGGGCTAACATCATACTAGTTTCGCCAAGGCTGTAACCAAAGGCGCATTGGTGTTGGATTTGGAAATAATTTTTGAGAATTGCGGTTATGAGTCCAGCAAAGCCAACTTCTGATTCCAGCATTGCTACTGGGTCATCAATTAATTGCTGTTCTAAGGCTTCTAGTTGTCTATTTGATAATTTATTGACGCTGCGGGGATAAAGAAGTTTTTCAATGTTAGCAACGCGGTTGTAAACACTTTTAACTATTTTGTCCTCATAAAGTTGAGGAAACATATGAAATAAATTACGGCATAGTCCAATATAAGAAGTGAAAGAACCAGAGTAAACAAAGGCGACTTTACCAATTTTTCCTTGTGGTTTGGGTGTAAAATAACTTCCGATAGGGGTTTGCCAGTCTTTGCCAGTATCAAAAGCAACTGTAACACCTTGAATTGCTCGCTGAATTTCTCGTGTTAATTCATCTTGATTCCGTCCCAAAATTGCTAAAGCGTAGGTTGCTGTTTGACGCTTCTGAAATTCTCTAAAGTTCTGGCTGGCGGTGTGAGATAGGGAGAGAGAATCTTGGATAGTTTGTTGGAGTCTATTTAGCTGCTCTAATAGAGAAGAGCGATTATCAGCAGCCAAAGCAAAAAGATAATAAGGTATTTGTGCTAAATATTGGCTGTGACGTTCTATCTGAGTGGGTTCTTCTGATAAAATTACGTGTACATAACTGCCATCTAATTCCAAACTATTAACAGCAGCTATTCTTTTATCTGCACCTGGTTCTACAAACCAAGGTTTAGATTGTGTGGCTACATAAAAGGGACTGTCATTCCACACTTCCGGCTGTTTGGGGCTAGACCACTGGGGAACAGCGGGAATGTAACGGTGATATAAACAAAGTGCTGTTTTAATGAGGCTGATAATTCCTGAAGCGGCGTGAGTATGACCAATATTAGCTTTGACACTACCAACTGCACAACTTAATTTTGCATTTGTAGTTCCATAAGCTTGAACTAAACCTTGAATTTCCGCATTATCTTGTTGAGGAATACCACTAGCACAAAGTTCCAAATAGCTAATATCTTGAGGTTGAATATCTGCAAGATTAAAAGCCATTTCACAAGCTTGGGTGACTGCTTCTGAGTTGTGTAGGGAATTCTGCACCACACTCAAACCATCAATTACTGCATATATGCGGTGATGTTTTTGTTTGGCTATGTTGTGAAGTTGCAAGACCACAGCGCCGGCACCTTCTCCTACTAGAATACCATCAGCTTTTTGATCATAACTAAGGGTATTGACACCTGCGACGTGATTTTTCTCCCTAGCAAAATCCATTGCGGCAACTAAAACAGCATCTACTTGCTGATTAATTAATAACTTTTGTGCCAAATGTAAGGCAGAAAAAACTGAATTTTCTTCACCGAAAGCAGGACTAGTGGCATCCCAAAGACGGGAAATATAACTAGCTAATTTATTGGGTTTATCACCTTGAGGTGTACTCACCATGATCACTGCTATTTTTGTTTCTGGTTGCAGTTTGGCATCTTGGAGAGTACGAGCAGCCACTTTCAGCATTAACAATTGTGGAAGTGGGAGTTGATTAATTTCCTCTGGGGTAATTGGCAATTTGTAAAAATCAATTAAAGGTAATGCTTCATTGGCATAATTGGCAGAAACAAAATGCTGTTTACCTTCATAAATGCAGCGTTCAAAGGCATCTAATTCCTGACAACCAGCAGTATGACAATTCATCCCCACTATTGCCATTTTCTGAGATTGATTTTGGTAAAATTCTTTCATTATTATTCTCCATTATGTTGCAATCTGGTTCAGTTAAGTAGAGCAGGGTGAATAATTCAAGGTTTGTAGTCAGGACTTTAGTCCTTACAGCACTTCTCAGTTTCATGAGGTACAAGAACCCCACCCCCAAGCAAGCAATGAGAGGGCTATGATGTACCTTATAACAAAGGAATCCGCTGTATTTGAGGTCTGATATCATGTCCGCCTAATCACTTATCAACAGGACTTACGCAACTGGCACATTGGTAGGGTGCGTCAGATATCAACAATCTGTTTATTTACAGGATTTATGCAGTAGTAAAGCACCCTACAACAGATTTTTGCTGAAAATCGCTGTAATATAAAAATCTGCGGTTAAAAATCCTCAAATTGGTTGACTCAAAATAGTTCCCTTAGCACCAATCATGCGATTATAAACTTGCCCTTGACGATTGTGAGTAATAACATCAGCCATTGCAGTTAATGCAGTCTGAGATTTAATTTCACAAGTAACATAAAACGTTTCATCAAATGGGACAGGTGCGAACTGTTCAAAACTTTGTATCTCTGCCGGTAAACAACCTAATTGATGAAATTGCTGTGTCCAAATCCAGAGGAAATGTATCTGTACATCGGCAATATAGGGATTAAATGTCTGGACTGGAAACTGTCCCTGTTGCTGTGATGTTGGTTGTGGTAAATAACATTCTAGAGTGAGTTTAGCGGGACTGGCATTTAATACAGATTTAACGCCTTGAAAGGTAGTTCCGTGAAATAAGCTACTTGCCCCATGTTGATAAAGTAATTGATTCTTAGAAAGGAATTGGTCATCCTGCTGTAAGTTCAGGAATTCATAGTTAGGGGGAGTAGAAGCTGACCGTTTCAGGATAATATTACTACTGAAATGATAACGGATTTTTCCATCTGGACTCTTACTACTAATTTTAGCAGTAAATTCTATTTCTTTGTTTTCAATCTTAGCAATTTCTTGCAATTCTAAAGTGTATTGCTTGGCTAAAGTTTCATCAAATATAATTCCTTTCAAAACTTTGAATTTGGGAAAACAAAGAGCTTGATAACCAGGATAAAGTTGTTCACAACTATTAGCCATCCATGATAGTCCACAAGTAGCAGGAAGAACGGGGCGACCGACGATTACATGATCATGTAAAAATGGATTAGCTGCTAATGTTAATTGGCGGTGAATGCGATATTTTTTTAATTCGCTTTTTAAGGTAGTGGGGACAGAAACTAAAGGACTACCAATTACCACTTGCACGGTTTCGTGATTCTGATTTTTCAGTTCATTAACTAACATCTGTGCGCCGAGTTTTATGGGAATAGTTTCAATTCCGCGTTCTGCGAAAGCTTTCTTTAATTCTGGTGATACCATGCCACTATCCCAAGGACCCCAGTTAATAGCAACTACATGACAATCGGGGTGATTAAGTTTGATAAGATGGGCAGATTTGTTGAGGATTTCGTTAGCAATTGCATAATCCGATTGTCCAACATTACCATAAAAGCCAACCACAGAAGAAAACAAAACTAAATATTGCAGTTGGCTAGGTGGTACACAGTGCAGCAGATTTTCTAAACCCTTGACTTTGGCGGCATAAACGGTTTCAAAATCCTGAATAGATTTTTTCTCAATTCGCTTATCTGCCAAATTACCCGCACCGTGAATAATTCCAGTTATTGCCCCTAAACGTTCAATTACAGGCGCAAGTTTTTCTTGTAACAAAACTCTTTCAGTCACATCTACACTCAAATATTCAGCTTTTCCTCCGGCTTTTTCAATAGCTTTGAGAGTATTTTGAATTTCTCGTTGGGCAGAAATCGCTTGATATTTTTTCTGCACCATTATTGGGCTTGGTTTTTCTCCTTTCGCCTGAAAATCCTCCATAATCCGCTGTTTTAGTTCAGCTTCATTTTCGCAACCTTCAGCCCATACAGGTTCTGATTCTGTACTCGAACGCCCCAAAAGGATAAATTTACATTGCGATTCTTGGGCTAGTTTAATTACACATTGGGCGGTAATTCCTTTTGCGCCACCACTGACTAAAAATACTTGATTTTTGGTAATAAATAATGGATCATTGCTAATGGGTAATTGGATGGGAGTATCCGCAACTAAAGTGAATCTTCCTTTGTCGCTATATCCGACTTCTGTAATTAACAGATTAGGATCTTTAAGTTCAGCGAGAATCTGTTTTAATGATGTCTCTTCATCTAAATCAGGACTTAAATCACAGGAACGACAAAATACATTTTCCCATTCTTGATTTAAACTTTTAGTAAGTCCAAATAGTCCCGCCGTAATGGCGCTGAATTTGGTTGTGTGTCCGAGTCCAAATTGTCCATCTAGATGTGCTATGGTAAAGAAATAACTGCGGTCTTGATTTGCGGCTTGATTGAGTGGTTCTTTGAGATGTTTGGCGATTAAAAAGACATGGCGGAGAATATTTTTTTCTGTTTCCAGATGGTTGATATTGTGAAAGGGGTGCAGGTGAATAAATGCAGCTACAGCGCCATATTGATGAGAGATATTTTCCAACTGATATTGTAAACTTTCTTCATTCCAATCAGTCAGTACTACTCGATTAATATTTTCAGCTAACTTTGATTCAAGAGAGGGAAAACTTAAAACTACAGTTTTCCAACCCTGTGCTGTTAAAGCTGCTGCTAATTTCTCTGTGGTGGTGGAACCATCATCAGTGATCAAGATGATATGGTTGTCAGGAATGGTAAAATCTAAAATGTCTGGTTGGGGAAGTTGCTTTAATTTGGCTGGACTGCGGAAAATTTTAGGATTAGGATTAATATCAAGTTCCGCTAATTGCTGATCAAAAACAACTTTTTGTGTCGCCTTATTATCCTGTTCAACCGCAGATGATATTCCCTTGATCTGATGTTGTACATATTCGACAATTTGACCCAGAGTTCGCAATTGACCTAATTCTTCTGGGTTTGGTTTGGGTAAATCGGGGTAAATTTCTAGCAAACTACCGAGAATTTCTACCCGTTTAATGGAATCAATTCCCAAATCTGCTTCAATATCCATTGACAGGTCTAACATCTCTGCTGGATAACCTGTCTTATCACTGACAATGTTGAGGAGAACATTACTCAAGTCTGCGGGTATATTTGTTGCTAATTCTTTTGCTACAAAATCTATGGGAGGTGTGGAGATATTTTCTGAGTTAGATTTGGGGATTTGGTGAGGAATTTCAATTAAAGTCTGTGGTGGAGAAATAGTTGTTTCTGAAACTTCTACTTGATTATTAGGTAAGTCTCGCACTTGAGTTTGTATATACTCGACAATTTGTGCCAGAGTACGTAATTGACCTAATTCTTCTGGGTTTGGTTTGGGTAAATCGGGATATAATTCTAGCAAACCACCGAGAATTTCTACCCGTTTGATGGAATCAATTCCCAAGTCTGCTTCAATATCCATTGACAGGTCTAACATTTCTACTGGATAACCTGTTTTATCACTAACGATGTTGAGTAGAGTGGGTTGGAGATGATTAAGATCAATACTGTTGAGTGTTGTGGGTGCTACGGTGATAGTGGCAATGTCTTTTGCTTCTATATGATGATCATGGTGGGATTTTTCTTCTAATATCAAGTCCGGTTGATTAGTGATAATTCCCGTAGTTGTGGAGAAGTTGCTAAACTCTTCTTTTTCATACTCCTTGCTGTCTTGATGATCAGCATTTAATGGATTATGATATAACTCTTCCTGTGCTGAGGATGGTGATATTGTGGTGATGTTGTGTGTAATATCTCTGGATTCTGGTTGAGGTTGAGAAGTATCATCTGGAAGTAAAACCTGATAATGTTCCTGAATCAGTTGGAAGTATTTGTGAATGTATTCTTGCTGATAGTTTAAATATTGCTGATGGATGTGGAGGGTGTCAGTTTGATGATCGTGAAACCGCATTATGCTACGCTCAGAACTAGCGATCGCATTTTGTTGTGTCTGATCTTCAGTTACTTGACAATTTTTTAATAAGGAATGCTGCTGTTGCATTAACTGGACAAAGTTTTTTGTGTACTCTGTCTGATTTGTCAAAGATTGTTCATGAACGTGCATAATATCACGTTGCTGGCGCTCGAATTCTGACAGAGAGTACTCTAAACTGTCAATCACTCGTTCGTAGTTCTGCGGTTGAATTTCCACTTGATCCAATTTCTGGTTATTTACAGATTTACCGTTATTGTTAACTGCTTCTAAATGATGTCCGTTATTTACAGATTTACCGTTATTGTTAACTGCTTCTAAATCCTTGACTGTGGCTGTTTGGACATTAACTATATGCCCATTTTGCAGTGATTTTGCAAAAGCTTGTTGAGTTTTGTCATCCAAATTAGTGCTATTCAAACGCACATTCAAAACCTTCTTTTGATCAACTTTGGGAATTTTGGTAGAAATTTGGTAAGGGTCTAAATTTTGCAACGGTAATCCAGCCACCCGCAACTGTATTACTGCTTCTCGTAAAGTGCGATCATCGTCGCTGCTATTCTTAGTAGGATTCCCATTTAAAGCCACAGCTAGATGTGGTTTTCCACTCAAAATATCTTTCACCAACTTGGTAAGAATATTTTTGGGGCCAAACTCCACAAAACAATACCCACCAGACTTATAAAGATTCTCAATTTCCTGCTGAAACAATACCTGATTTAGCAAATGTTCCTTGAGAATTTTTTGAATTGCTGAGGCTTCATTGGGATAACATCCGCCTGTGACATTGGTATAAACTGGAATTTGTGGAGCGTTGAAAGTCACCTTTTCAATTGCTTTAGCAAAAGGTTTCTGTGCATGGGCTACCAAAGGTGTGTGAAAAGCTGCGGAAACTCCCAGTAAAACAGTAGAAAAACCCTTCTGCTTGAGAAAATCCTGCACTTGGGCAATTTCGGTCTTTTTCCCAGCCAATACTACCTGACGCTGAGAATTGCAATTAGCGATCGCAATTTGGGGGAAATTCTGAATCAATTCTGTCACCTGAATGACATCCCCTTGTACCGCTAACATCCCTCCCGCATCAAATTGAGAATCTGCTGGTGTAGCCATCGCTTGTCCCCTAGCTTTCACTAAGAACAAGTAATCCTCCTCACTCAACACACCCCCAGCCCACAAAGCCGTCAATTCTCCGAAACTATGACCGGCAACAAAATCTGGCTTAAACCCAGCTTGTTGCAATATCTTGTACAACCCAGCACTAAAAGCACCAATTGCAGGCTGTGCATATTCCGTCATTTGCAATGCTGCTAATTGACTGGCTTTTTGTGTTGTATCAAACACTGGCGGTGGAAAAACTACTTCGGATAGGGGGCGTAACCCATCTTCACACAACAAGTTATCCATGTGAGCATAGATTTGACGCAAGTAAGGAAAGTTAACTGCAACTTCCCGCCCCATTTCTAAATATTGGGAACCTTGCCCAGAAAACAAAGCCACCACTTTACCTGAAGTTTCTATCCCTCTTTGGCGGTAGTAAATTCTTTTCGGATGTTCCCAAGATTCGGCTTCTGGCTTATTTTTCAGCGAGTCAATAATGATTTGCAAAAATTCTCCAGCTTGCGTCAAAGAATCAGCGACAAACCCCACTCTGGCATGATTGACAGGAATTTTTACAGATTCACATTCTGTAATTAATTGTTGATAATGCCGTTCTTTATCTTCTGATTGCAACTTTTGTTGGATATCTAAACAGCGAGATAATAACTCTGGAGTTGTGGGTGCAAATAACAGTATTGATTTGGCAGTATTGTGTAAACGATAGGAGTGATTATGTTCAGGTTCGTATTCTTCCAAAACGACGTGATAATTAGTTCCCCCAAAGCCAAAAGCACTCACCCCCGCCCGTCTGGGTTGGTTAGTAATCCAAGGTCTGGTTTCTGTATTTAAATAAAATGGAGAAGTCTCAATATTCAGTTTTGGATGTGGTTTAGTAATGTTAATTGTGGGTGGTAATACTTTGTGATGTAATGCTAAAGCAGTTTTAATCAGACTTGCTGCACCTGCGGCGGCTTTGGTATGTCCAATTTGAGATTTGACAGTTCCCAAAGCAATATATTGTTTTTTAGGATTGTTTTCCCCAAAAACTTCTTTGATAGAACTGAATTCTGTAGGATCTCCCACCATCGTTCCCGTACCATGTGCTTCCATTAAACCCACACTCGACGGTGAAAATCCCGCATCTTCATAAGCACGGTGTAAGGCTTTAACTTGTCCTTCCGAACGGGGTGCATAGATACTTTTATACCTGCCATCGCTAGAAGTGCCAATGCCTTTAATAACTGCATAGATGCGATCATTATCTCGTTGGGCATCTTCTAAACGCTTGAGTACCAACATCCCTACCCCTTCTCCCAACATCATCCCATCAGAATCGACATCGAAGGGTTTGACGTTTTCACTAGGAGAAACGGCGGGTGTTTTACTAAAACACATATAGGCCAAAATGGAGTTATCGGTATCAACGCCACCTGTAATCATCATATCGGCGCGATGTTCAACTAACTCGCTAATTGCCATTTTTAACGCACCTAAGGAACTGGCGCAAGCTGCATCAACTACACAGTTCAACCCTCCTAAGTCGAGGCGATTGGCGATACGTCCAGAAATGACGTTAGCTAACATACCGGGGAAGGCATTTTCTTCCCATTGCACATATGCACTTTGGATTTTGGCAATGATTTTTTGGGTGTCTTCGTTTGATAAACCGCTGCTTTTGAGGACTTTTTCCCAGACTGGATATTGTAACCTGCTGCTGAGAGGGATTGCTAATTGTCTACCAATGGCTACTCCTAAGACTACCCCAGTGCGATCGTAAATATCGCGGTTCAACTGTGGAGATTCCCCGTAACCAGCATCTTCTATCGCTGCTTTAGCAACTACCAATCCTAGTAACTGGGAAATATCTGTCACCTCTAAGATATTGGGAGGTAAGCCAAATTCCAGAGGATTAAAATCAATATCGGGAATAAATCCACCCCGTTTACAGTAAGTTTTATCCGGTGTCTTCGGGTTGGGATCATAATAATCGTCTATACTCCAACGAGAAGGAGGAACATCAGTAATACAATCAACTTTTTGAATAATTTTGTCCCAATATTCCTGTAAATTTTTTGATTGGGGAAATATAGAAGCCATGCCAATAATTGCCACATTAGTTTGCTGCAATTTTGCATTAATTTGACTGAGATTATTTTTGTTTGTATGCATATTTTTTTTTACCTTAATCAGCTTAAGCAGGGCTTTTTCACAATTGCTAATTTCAGATTGCAATTGTGCGAATGCAGCTTCAAATTGGCAAGCAGCCATGACTATATCTTCACTATTTTGCTCATGCAATGTATAGGGGCTGAAATAGTTGTTCTCTCTGGTAATTAGAACTATTAAAAGTCAGAATCTAGAGACAACAATCTTCTCTCACTAACTAATAAATTATTGATTGTTAGCTAAAATTTGGTATGATGCATCGCTTTGCGGCTAAAGCTTAAACAGCTTTATGCAGAAAAATCAATTTTCTTCCCTGTATCATTCCTGAAATTGCCGCTTAGGTTTATATTAGGCTAGTGACAAAGCTTTTACAACTCATATGCAACTTAGATGCAACTAAATAAAGTCGTGCAAACTATAAAGTTACTAGAGTCATCTTTGAGAGATATTTCCTAATCCAATTACTGATCAAGTATGAGCTAATATCAACGAATTTTTAATAATGTTGCATTAATTAAAAATATTCTTTATTTAAGATTATTGAAATCTTCATAATTATCAATACCTGACTTGATGTTAATTATTTTTTACTGGCTATACATATTGTTTTATTTATTACAATATTACAAACATTGTATTAACCGTAAGCCACAGAGTCAGAATTTTTAAGTTAAGATTTTGTAAATTCTTGCCATCAAAGAGAAAACTGTGCATCTATCTTAAGTTAATATCTAATTTACATTTTCCATATTTATCAACTACTTGATTGTTAGAAAAAAGAATCTTTTTTCTGAGCAATAATTGAAAATTAATGTAAAGTTAATAACTAGTTACTATATCTAAAGTATGAAAAAATTAGTCTTTTCAATAAAAAATCTCATGATTTTCAGGACATGAGTAACAAAGATAAATCTAGTTAAATAGCAAATAATTATTTAACACAACTGACCACAACATTTATCTAGACATATCACTGAATATTTCTGAATAAAATTGTTGCATATGGGTTGAAATTGAGTATTAATCAGTTTATTGTTTGTGATTAAATAATGTAAATCCATGCTGTTGGTTGAAGGTAGTGGTTAGATAGAAAGTTAGGTAGAGTCAATATATAAATTCACCTGATCAATTCATTACTCTATCCACTCTTAACCGTGCAGTACTCTAGCACAACTTTATGTAGTTTAACCGTATTGCGTTGAGCTTTGTGACAAATTGGACTTACAAGAAACTATAAGGGCTTGCTGGCATGAGACTATCTGAACTAGATCCACTCATACCGCTAAATGAGTTGAGAGAAGAACTTATCAAATTACCAAAAGGCTACTCATTTTATGAAGACGAATTGGTAGATTTTCTATCACGGCGAAGATGGACTGAAAGCAACCGCCGGATTGATAGAACAACTTTCTGGCGGTGGCGCAACGACAATGGTATTGAGCATCAAAAAGTATTCAGCCGATTGGATATCCTCAAACTCTGCCAAATTTGTGACCATTATCGTGTCGATGGAACTCGCAACGAATACTTAGCAATTGTCAAAAAGAAAAAAGAAGTGATGCTTAATAAATAACTCTAGTGACAGTCGATAAAGATCATACCAAGTTTGGATTTTAGATTTCACATTAACTGTCTTTACTAAAAGACTGTTATAAAAATCTCAAACAATATCAACTATCCTAATTTGGTATAATCGATGGATAATTTTAGGATTTATATCAAGTTCGGTTAACTACTTAAAATTCAAAACTACCACCCATCAACGCTAATTATAAGTGTTCATCCGAACTTGATATTATCCATCTTTCTAGTACATCATGGCGTAAATAGATAGACAATAAGAAGTTTATAAAAAGCTGGTTCGGCTGGCTTTTTTAATTTTTAATTCCGCCTTGCGATACTATCTTTATCTTTGCCAAATATTTAGAATTGAACCAAAGTTATCAGGGAATGCTATCGAGTGTACTTCTTTGTCTCAAGCGAAGAGACAGGAATTTATGTCAACTCCTAAGAGGGAGTAAGACGACGTGCTAATTGCTAATTTAAAAGGCAAAATTATGGTACACAAAGACAAGCAGTCATTGACAAAACCTGTAGGTTGGTTATCGATAACTTTGGCAATTGCTACATCTGTGGCGACTGTTGCAGTATCTATCTACAGCTTTTCACGATTTCATTTCACATCTAAATTAAATTCTCCAACTCCTCCTAGTATTTCTCCTCCTAAAGTGACTGCTGTTGCTGCATTAGGACGTTTAGAACCTCAAGGAGAGATTATTCGTTTGTCTGCTCCCAATTCCGAAGGAGGAGGTGTGAGAGTTGCCAAACTTCTAATAAATAAAGGCGACAAAGTCAGGAAAGGACAAGCAGTAGCAATTCTGGATAGTTATGCTCGTAATCTGGCAGCCTTAGAAAAAGCCAAACGACAAGTACAAGTTGCCGAAGCTAGTCTTAAGCAAGTAGAAGCAGGAGCAAAGCAAGGAGATATTTATGCTCAAAAGGCAACAATTGCTCGTTTAGAAGCTGAGTTACGTGGAGAAATTTTTACCCAAAAAGCAACAATTGCTCGTCTAGAAGCTGAGTTGCAAAATGCAGAAACAGAGAATCAGCGATATCAAAAATTATATCAAGAGGGTGCTATTTCTGCTTCTAATGCAGATACTAAACGCTTGCGAAGGGATACGGTACAACAGCAACTAAATGAAGCTAATGCTTCCCTCAACCGGACTGTAGAAACTCTTCAAAAACAGTTAACGGAAGGTGAGGCTAAACTTAGGAGTATTGCTGAAGTTCGTCCTACTGATGTCAAAGCAGCCCAAGCTAATGTTGAAAGTGCAAAAGCATCAGTTAAACAAGCTCAAGCAGAGTTAGATTTAAGTTCTATCCGCTCACCTATAGATGGTCAAATTCTGAAAATTAATGCTTGGCCAGGAGAAATAATTGGTAGTAATGGCATAGCTCAATTAGGTCGTACTGACCAGATGTATGTAGTAGCAGAAGTTTATGAAACTGATATTAAACGAGTGCGTTTAGGTCAGTCGGCTGTAATTATTAGTGACGCTTTTACAGGTAAGTTAGGGGGAACAGTTACAGATATTGGTTTGCAAGTTGGTAAACAAAATATCTTCAATAATAATCCTGGAGCCGATACGGATAACAAAATAGTTGATGTCAAAATTCGCATTGATAAACCAACAGATAACCAACGAGTTGCAGCATTAACTAATTTACAGGTGCAGGTAATAATTAAGATATAAACTCTGTTGGCAATTAATATTAATACCCATGTTAAAACTGTGCGGTTAAACAGGTTCAAATTTTAAATTGGAAAAGGTTAAAGTTGTTTTCTATTTACTTAGACTCTCAGTTAAGCTACTTACCAATTCATAAATAATCGGTATTAGACAAATATAGTCTAGACTCTCAGAGGTTTTTAACATGATTCTCAATATTCCTCTTGCTTGGCTACAATTAGCCAAACAAAAAGTACGCTTTTTTGTGGCTTTAGCCGGGATTGCTTTTGTTGCTGTTTTAATGTTTATGCAAATCGGCTTTCAAGATGCTCTCTATGCTAGTGCTACACAGTTACATAAAAATCTGCAAGGAGATTTATTTATCATTAGCGCTCAGTATAAATCTTTAACTTCCAATCAAAGCTTTTCTCGCAGTCGGTTATACCAAGCATTAGCTTTTCCTGGTGTCGAATCAGTCAATCCTTTATATGTGCAGTTTGCCAAGCTTAAAAATCCGCTTAATGGTCGCAAGTATCCTATATATGTGCTGGGTTTTGATCCAGCGAAATCAATCTTTAACTTACCAGAAGTTCAGGAAAATTTTAAATTACTGCAAATACCTGATCAGGTGTTTTTTGACCGTGCTGCTCGTCCAGAGTTTGGTCCAATTGCTCAATATTTTCAGCAAAAGCAACCTATGAGTTTGGAAATATTTAGTTATCAAGGTTTAGTAGGTTATAAAGTTAAAGTCAGTGGCTTATTTAGTCTTGGTCCTTCTTTTGGGGTTGATGGAAATTTGATGGTTAGTTCGTCTACTTTCATGCGAATCTTTGAAGGACGTTCAGCAGAAAAGATAGATATAGGCACAATTAGCCTCAAACCTGATGCAGATCCACAAACAGTTTTAGCAAGTTTATCAGCTAAGTTACCTAAAGATGTCATAATTATCACGCGCAAAGATTTTATTGATTTTGAAAAAAAATATTGGACTCTCAGAACACCTATTGGTTTTGTGTTTAACTTGATGGTAGTTATGGGTTTTGTTGTTGGTGTTATTGTTGTTTATCAAATACTTTATAGTAATGTCGCAATGCACATTGTGGAATTCGCCACTCTCAAAGCAATGGGTTTTAAAAATAAATATCTTTTGATTGTAGTTTTTCAACAAGCTTTAATTTTAGCAGCTTTGGGTTATATTCCCGGCTTTGCTATATCTATTGGACTTTATGATCTTGCGAAGAATGTAACTAAATTACCAATTAATATGGATATAAACAAAGCATTCTCCGTCTTGATATCTGCAACTATCATGTGTTTGGTTTCGGGATTTTTATCTACAAATAAGCTCCGCAAAGTAGATCCAGCAGAAATTTTTTAACATAATTAAAACCTCATTAAAAATGTTGCCATCAAAATTTATTTTAGAGGTCTCAAACCTCAATCAATATTTTGGTAAAATCACATTGCGTAACCAGATTTTATTTGACATTAATTTGACAATGAATTCTGGGGAAATTGTGATTATGACTGGACCATCTGGTTCAGGAAAAACAACTCTATTAAGTCTAATTGGTGCTTTGCGTTCTGTTCAAGAGGGAAGTCTCAAATTTATTGGACAGGAATTATTTGGAGCCAGCAATAAAAAGTTAGTGGAGGTGCGTCGCCAAATTGGCTATATTTTTCAAGCTCACAATTTACTGGATTTCTTGACAGCTAGACAAAATGTACAAATGTCGCTGGAACTACAACAAAATATTTCTGAATGGGAAGCTCGTAAACAATCAGAAGCTATGCTTCATGCTGTGAATTTGGAAAATAGGGTTAATTACTACCCATCTGATCTTTCAGGAGGACAAAAACAACGAGTAGCTATTGCTCGTGCTTTAGTTAGTCATCCCAAATTAGTTTTAGCTGATGAACCTACTGCGGCTTTAGATAGTAAATCAGGTAGAGATGTTGTTCAACTTATGCAAGCACTAGCTAAGGAGCAGAGTTGTGCTATTTTAATTGTCACTCATGATTACCGAATTCTAGATATTGCTGACCGCATTATTCATATGGAAGATGGTCGGATAATTAAACAAGTTTGATTGTTGATCAAGTTATTTCTCAAGGGTAAAATTATTAAAATTATATAGCCATCCTATCTGATTTGCGTATCTCTAATGGTGATCGTAGACATGACTGGATTTATTTAATCAACTACTCTAGATGCAGAGAAAAAAGAGCTATAGGAATAATATTTGATTTATGAAAAGATACGTAGGGTGCGTCAGACTCCATAAATTCTATTAATAAACAGATTTGTAATATCTGACGCACCCTACAATACCTAATTTTTCTCAAAAATCAAATATGACTTCTATATGACATCTTACTTAGGATCGCTATTTATCTACTTTAAGTATGATGTGATGATTTTCTTGGTTAGGGACAATATAAGCATTGTCCAAATATTTGCGTATTCATAGTTTTAGAATGTGAATTCCGGTACTTATATAGGTTATATTCATTATGGTTCAAGATTTGATTGTTTGCCTACAGGAAGCAACTTCATACTTTATCTTTAAAAGGTCTTGGATTCCTAAACATCCTGATGAATGTTTTGTAAATCCCCCTTGCGGATGTTCTAATCCTGGACAAGAAATTAAATGTGAAGAATGTTCTCATCTGGAAGCTTGCTTATCTGCTTGGAAGCTTCAACACCAAGGAAGTAAATTACAAATTATAAATTACAAATTATAATAAGTTAGCAGAATGTACATCTAAAAATAAAGTAGCTTGAGGTTGTTTACGCAAAATAGAAGCTGGACAGTTTGTGCTAATCGACCCATGCAATATCTCTTTTACTATTTTGGCTTTGCGTGTGTCTGGTGCTAGGCAGATAATCTTTTTAGCTGTACAAATCATGGGGATTGTCACAGTAAATGCATATTGGGGAACGGTTTCTAAATTAGGGAACTGTCCTGCATTCACTTGTTGGAGACGGTTCACTTGATCAAGTTTTACGAGTTTAACTTTAGCGGGATCTTGAAAATTAGTTACTGCTGGGTCGTTAAAAGCTAAGTGTCCATTTTCACCAACACCAAGACAGCATAAGTCAATTGGTTGAGCTTGCAGAAGTTTTGTGTAGCGATCGCATTCTGCTATCGGTTCTAATGTATCACCCTCTATATAATAAAACTCTTTAGGAAACACCCGTTGCTCGACACGCTCTCGCAAATAACGCCGGAAACTAGCAGCATGGTCAGCTGTAATTCCCAAATATTCATCTAAATGGAATAAGGTAGTTCTTGACCAATCTATTCCACCTAGAGCGATTAAAGCATCGAGAAATTTAACTTGGGAGTTTCCCGTCGCTAATAACACAGCAACGGTATCCTGTTGTTGGAGTAGTTGCAGTAAATACTGATGTGCGATTTCGGCAACATCTTGCGCCATTTCCGCTTCAGAATTGTAAATCTGCACTAGGAGATCATCGATCCGAAAAGATTGTTTAGCGCCTGGCATTTGCTTGACTTATATAAAAGCTAACCTTGTTTTTTGTCACCTCCTGATCTTGTTATTTATTAATGGGAGTTTTGCTTTGCCATACTTGTTCAAATTCGGTTTTGGAAATTTCAAATTCTTCAATATTTCCATCATCTATCTTTTTATCGCATAACATCCCATGATTATCGGAAAAATGGCTACTATCATAAAATAATACATTGCCATTTTCATAAACTTCTATTTGTCTGCGAGCATACAAATCGCCACCAATTTCCATAAAGTAGGTACTAGTACCCCAAGCGTCATAGTCACCACCAAGAGTTACATCCCAGAACCATTTGTAATATTTCTTGACTTTTTGTAATGTAGACATAGTATTTATACTCCTAATACGGTAATTACTACTTTAAATTTTATGATTTACCCAACAATCCATTAAATACATACTTAACAGATTAACTACGCCAAAGATTGATGGGAATAAGAGTATTATACTTGAAAATTAGCAATGTTTCTATAGTAGGTATTAGCTATTGCGGAGTGTATCTCTTATTTCCATTAAAATTATGCCCAGCATATTTTTACCACTACCATCAGATCCACATCCCCAATAATAGTCTATGGGCGAATTTTCAACTAATTCTTGATTGCCTGTAGAAAGGAGAATTTCTCGAATATCTGAGTGGCTGGAAAATTTACATAGCAATGCTTTCCGCATGATATTGTTTTTCACTTGTTCCCAATCTGAACGCAGGGGACGATTTCTTTGTCTACCCATTCTTGCTGCATCTTTTGGTGTTTTAACGAGGCGAATTTGTTCGCTATGGGGTGTACCAATAAATTTTTGTGCTTGAAAGTAATGTTCGCTGGTAGTCCAATATAAATCATCTAGAGTAAAGCCGTGTGGTGAGAAGTTAGAAAAACAACCATATTCCTCACGACTGCTGTAAAAATAGATTGTCATAGAATTCGTACATTACCTGTCAATTTGGAATTGAGAATATATAAATTAGCAGCGAGAAAAAGTATCGGCTAATTTAGTCGTAATTATTCAAAATTTTGATGTTGTCATCAGCTTTTTTAATTTTCAATTTTTAATTTTTAATTTTTAATTCTACCCTGCGGTACTAGCTAATTCTTTGGGTTCATAGTAGCGGCAGTCTTGACAGGGACCGCTAGGATTGACAGCACAACGGATGTAACCAGAGCGAGCATTAAATTGGCAACTAATATCGCCTACTAAATAGCCTACACCTTCTAGATAAGTACTAGGACAGAATTAATTACACAATGTCATTGCGAATGGAACGCAGTGGAATGACGCAATCGCAAGGGCTGGGATTGCTTCGCTTCGCTCGCAATGACTGTAAATATTTTTGTCCAATTACTTAACACCTTCATATTTACCTCTATTTTGCTCTGATTGATATTTTTCTCAATTTAACTAGCATAACTGTTACATCATCGGAGATGACGATTTTTATGACAAATTGTGAATTACTAATTAACCCCAGTCGTTAATACCTCTTTCCCTCTTTCCCCGCGTCCTCTTCTTCTTCTAACTAGCAGCTTACCGAAAAACTGGGTCTAAAGCTCCGTCTTTCTAGGACGGCTTTTCTTCCTGTAGCCTGTCAATCCAGTCTTCAATCAACTGAGTCATCGTCTTATGCTTTTGTTTGGCAACTCTTCTTAATTTTTCAAGCCTCTGGGGGTCAACCCGTATACTCAGTCTTTCTTTCATGTTGCTATCCAATGGCTACCCATTTATGGTATCATAGGTAATATGAAAACACTGAAGTTTAAGCTCTATCAACACAAGCGGAATAGACACCTCAAGCGAATGATTAACGCTTCTGGGGTGATTTATAACCATTGCATTGCTCTTCATCGTCGGTACTACCGAATGTGGGGTAAGCATTTGAGTTGTGCAAAACTTCAGTCTCATATCGCCAAGCAGAGGAAGCGTAACCCGTTTTGGCAATCCGTAGGCTCTCAAGCAGTACAAGATATTTGTCAACGGATTGAGAAAGCCTACCAATTGTTTTTTAAACACAACAAAAAAGGAGTTAGACCACCGGGATTTAAGAAAGTTAAAAAGTATAAATCATTCACCCTTAAGCAAGCAGGCTATAAGTTTTTAGGTGGCAACAGAGTAAAAATTGGTAATAGAGTATATCAACTTTGGAAGTCTAGAGAGATTGAGGGAACAGTCAAAACTTTAACCATTAAACGCACATCGTTGGGTGAATTGTTTATGGTTGTAGTGGTTGATGACTGTATTAAATCAGAGGTTGAAGTTAAGACGGGTAAAATCGCTGGTTTTGACTTTGGTTTAAAGACATTCCTCACTTGTTTCTCCTCCGGAGACGCTACGCGAACAGATGGCACAAAAATTGAGTCTCCCCAATTCTTCAAGCAATCATTAAATGCTGTTAAAAAAGCCAGCAAGTGTCATTCCAAAAAACTAAAAGGTTCAGCCAACCGAGAACGGGCAAGAAAAGATATAGTACGCAAATACGAAGATATTTCTCACCGCAGACGCGATTGGTTTTGGAAGTTAGCCCATGAATTAACCGATAGGTTTGATGTGCTGTGTTTTGAAACCCTAAACCTTAAGGGAATGCAGCGTCTTTGGGGTAGAAAAATATCAGACTTGGCTTTTGGTGAGTTTTTGCAAATTCTAGAATGGATTGCCAAAAAGAAAAACAAACTGGTTGTATTCATAGACCAATGGTATCCATCCAGCAAAACTTGTTCTTGTTGTGGACACGTTTTAGAAAGTTTAGATTTATCAGTTAGAGAATGGCGTTGCCAGGAGTGTCAATCAGTTAATGGCAGGGACGAGAACGCCGCTAAAAACATTCAAATGGTTGGGGCATCGACCATTGGGTTAGGTGATGTAAGTCGGGCTATGCCTGCAATTGCTGTTTGAGCCTAGAATCCCCACGCCTGAAGGCGTGGGGAGTATGTCAAGTTAATTATCTGTCAGTTGCTTGACGTGAGCATTAAATCTAGCATTTTGTAGGACTTGTTTAGTCGTGACGGAATCTTGTACCCAAAATTGCTTTCCGAATCGCACCAATTGACGATTATTTCCTGATTGAATAATGCCAATTACTGGAACTTTGGCTTTATCTTTATCTCCTGATTGTTCCTTTAAAATTGATCGCAGTCGATGTTGGATTTCAATAGTACCTGCTTCTTGTGGATTTAATTCAACCATTACCATCTGGACTGTTTCCACTGGTTCTGCATCTTCTACTATAAATTGAGTTTGTTCATCGCGTCGGTCTACTTTACCCCAAATAATTAGTCTGTCATCAACTTTAAGTAGTGAACCAACCCGGTCATAATTTTTGGGGAAGACTATTGCTTCTGATGATGCGGTTAAATCTTCTATTTGTAAAATTGCCATTGGATCGCCTTTTTTTGTCACCACTTTTTTGACATTATTGAGGATGACAACGGCACAAAGAATTATATTCTCTTTTTGTTCCCCAAGCTGTGAAAGGTTAATTGGTGCAAGTAGTGATGAGGATTGTTTAATGTCTTTGAGTGGGTGAGCAGATACATAAAATCCTAATAATTCTTTTTCTAATCGCAGTTTTTCTTGTTGGGGAAAATCATGAGTTGGTTCAGCTTTGGGAGCAGATTCAAAAGCATTATTAGTTTTTTGTTGATGATTATTAGTTGCAAATCCACCCCCCATTAAATCAAATAGATTTCCCTGTCCACTGGCTCTATCTTTAGCGCGGGATTGCGCCCAATCATAGACTAATTCTAAGTCTCTAATTAATTGTTGGCGGTTAGATTCAATTTTGTCAAAGGCTCCACAGTGAATCAGTGATTCCAATGTCCGACGGTTAACAGCACGCAAATCAATGCGATCGCAAAAATCGCCCAGGGATTTAAATTCTCCTCCCTCTGCTCTCGCTTCTAAAATACCTGCGATTGCATTTTGTCCCACGTTACGCACTGCGGAAAATCCAAATAAAATCTTCCCTTCTGCGGGTGTAAAATCCAAGCCAGAGCGATTAATATCTGGTGGATCTATTTGAATACCCATACTCATGCAGTTGTTTAGATATTTCTGCACTTTGTCGGTGTCACCACTGTTAGCTGTTAACAGCGCCGCCATATATTCTAATGGGTAATTGGCTTTTAAGTATGAAGTTTGATAAGTTACGTAAGCGTAGGCAGTAGAGTGAGATTTATTGAAACAATTAGAGGCGATTAAACCATTTTTGATGGCAAAATTATGGTCACGCTCAACTCCAATGTCATAGACATTTTCTTTACCAACGTAATTTCGTGTAATTATCTTAACCATATTACTTAGCTTTTAAAAATTTCTAAATTTGTTGGCGTTGCATAAATGCGGGATGAATTGGCTGTTGAAACCATTGAAAGTTCATTCAAAATTGGATGAAATCATCCGATGATTCAGCAACGCCTATAATTTTAATGAATCGGACAACCGTTCAACTTTACAGCCTACTAAGCTATCCGACTCGGTTTTATTTTCGGATATTGTTACCAATATCACTGGAGTAGGTCTGGACTCTTCTTGGATACGCCCGATAAATTCCCATTTATCAGTTCTGACATTAGAAGAGTGCTGGGGGGAGAAACCGCAAGACGAAAACCCAGGTTGTTGTTCCTATTGTCGCGCCTATTCCTGTTGCGATTCGCCGAGCGACAGTTCCTGGGATTGTTGTTCCACGAACCACCACGCAGCATCCGAAATTGCCTACCCCAATAATTAGATTAACATAAAATATTCAAATCATGAACTCTCCGAAAATAGCTAAGGAGTTAATAAGATTCTCTCTTAATCGCCATGTATCACCATGCTTTAAATGAGCAAACCAACTCTGTATTGATTGAGATAATGTTTCATCATTAATTTTGTCTTGATTGTAGTCTGTTAGCATCATCTTTCTTTTTTTCATTCCTTGACGCAGACTATCACTACGGACTCTAATCCTATCTGGTAATACTCGAAAACCAACGAAATTAGCTCCATATTTAGTTCTAAATATTTGGCTTTTAACTGGATGAATTTTGAGCCTTAAAGTTGCTAAATATGCTTCAATTTGCAATCTCGCTTTTTCTAATGAATCTTTTTTATCAGCAAATAAAGCAAAATCGTCAACATACCGAATATATTTATTGATTTTTAGGGTTTCTTTGATAAAATGATCAAAGTAGTTTAAATAGACATTAGCCATAAATTGGCTAGTTAAATTACCAATTGGTAAACCGCGTTTTCTATATAAAGGTGACAATAAATCATCACCGATAAAATGAAAATTGACTGGTTCTTGAGGATTACTATGATCAATGATATTATCTATCAACCATAGGGTATCAGAACATTTAATTTTTTGGCGAATAATTGACTTTAATATTTCATGGTCTATACTCGGAAAATATTTACAAATATCAGCTAATAATACATATTGACTAGAACGCGCAAACTCTGTAAATTTTTTTAACGCCCGATGAGAACCAAATCCAATTCGATTAGCATAAGAAGTATCAATAAATGTGCGTTCAAAAATTGGTGCAACTACATGACAAAGCGCATGGTGAACCACCCGATCTCGATAAGGTGCAGCAGAAATCAGGCGGGGTTTAGATTCAAAAATATAGAATGTTTTGTAATTTCCTGGTAAATAAGTTTTGGATATGAGTTCTGCTTGTAAATTAAATAGTTCTCTTTCTAAATTGTAGTTAAACTCTAAAACATTATCTCGAAAACGTTTACCCTTTTGTGCTTGTTTAGCTGCTGCTAATAAATTGCTAAAACCTGTGATATCCTCCCAGAGATTACCATGTCTTTTCATTTTATGCCCTGGTGATGAGAAGTCGAGGCTATACAAACTAATAAAAAATTAAGGTTTTGAACCTACGCAGGTGGGTTTTGCTTATCTAGACGCGGTTTCTAACCGCCCAGTAGATTTTTGTTGTTTTATCCAACCACCTAAATCTATACCAATTTCATTTATTAATTTTTGCACATATTCATAACGCTCTGTTTTAATTAAATCAAAATCTAGCAAAAGCCGAGTTTGATATCTAATAACATCCAATTTTGTGTTTAAGTTTTCTAATTGCACTAACTTATTTTGGGAATAACGAGCGACAACTAACCCTTCTAGTAAATCATAGAGTCCTGTAATGATTCTATCACCTAACAGATATTTATGATTTCTGGGCAGACGATTGATGATTGGTACATACCACTTGACTAAATCGTAAGTTTTCTGTATTATAGGTAAATCACTCATCATGCATTCCCGAATCTAAAAAAATATTTTTGATCGCTCCACTCCGTTACGCTAGGGAAGTATAAAGAATCAAGAGCGCAGAGCGCAAAAGAGCAAGAGTATAAAGAGCTACAGAATCCTGGGGGGAGAAACCGCAAGACGAAAACCCAGGTGGCTGTACCTAGCGCCGCGCCAACTCCCGAGGCGAAGCGCCGAGCGACAGAACCAGGGATCGAAGTCCCACGAACCACCACGCAGCATCCGTGTGTTATTGTTGCTACCATCAAGCCACGCACTACCATCAGTAGGCGCATCTATATAATTTTCGTGCCACTCATCTTCGCACCATTCCCATATATTACCACACATATCGTATAAACCAAAAGCGTTTGCCGGAAATTTTCCGACATCTGTAGTTTTTTCTCGATATTCTCCTTTTACACCACTACCATAAGTGTAGTTACCATTATAATTTGCTAAATCGGTGGAAATTGTTTCCCCAAAATAAAACGGGGTAGTTGTTCCGGCGCGACAAGCATATTCCCATTCAGCTTCACTAGGTAAGCGATAGGCTTTACTTGTTCTTTGAGACAGTCTGGCACAAAATTCTTGAACACTGTCCCAGGATACCCTCTCAACTGGTAAATTATCACCTTTAAAATTAGATGGATCAGATTCTAAATCAATCTTAACCTTTGGTAAAGCAGCTATAGCTTGCCATTGTTTCTGAGTAACTGGATATTTACCCATGAAAAACGGGGGAACATTAACTTGATGTTGTGGACTATCACTCGAACTTCGACTTTCCTCATTTTCTGGAGAACCCATGAAAAAAGTCCCTCCAGGAATAGCCACCATTTCTAGATTTACACCATTTCCCAAGTTTTGAATAAATAATCTGGCTTTTTTGCGACTGCGTTGAATTTCCCAACCTTTTCCTAAACCAAAAACACCAGATTTTAAAATTAACTTAGCTGTTTCAAATTCAAAAGTAGTAACAGGAATACCTATAAATCTTTCTGGTTGTGGTGGTGGAGGATTTGGTTTTTTTGGTTGACGTTCATATTCTAGCTGCCTTTGTGCCAAAACCCGTTCTTCAATATTAGCCACATCTTCCGGTTTTAAACCTAAAGAATCACGATATTCTTGTAATTCTGCTTCTGTTTCTTGATTAAAGGGAAATTGGACTTTAACAACCTTAAAAAATAAGTCTTCATATTCATTTAGTTTCCGTGCATATTCCTGTGCTTGAGAAAATGCAAACTCATACATTTCCTTAGCTTCTGCTGAAGATAAGCTTAACTTTTTCCTTTCCGTTTCTAATAGTTGTAACGCCACAGGAGATAGTTTACCATTTCCCTGTTTCAGGCGTTTCAGAACTTCATTGCAATATGCAGTTTTGGCAGGAGTAAAAAGAATTGTTCCTGTAGATGCTTCTAACAGGGGTTTTAAAGCTGCTAATGCTTCCAAAGCCGAAGGATAGCGCATTTTAAAATAACGCCGCACCATTGTAGTTAAAACTTCCGCTAGATATTCACTAATCTGTAATTGATCATACGGCCAAATTATCTCACCCGTGGGCGGATCTTCTTGTAAATGGGTGGGATTAATACCTGTCAAAGCGTGAATAGCTGTCATTCCTACAGCGTAAATATCACTAGCATAACAGGGTTGACCAATTCCTTGCTCACCAGGCATATATCCAGGAGAACCAATAATAATACTTGGTGTAATTCCTCCTTGGGGGTTGAGAATAATTGAACCAATTTGTTTAACTGCTCCAAAATCTACCAAGCAAATTTTACCATCTTCCTTACGGCGCATCAGATTTGCGGGTTTGATGTCACGGTGAATAACTCCCTGCGTGTGAACAAAAGCCAACGCTTCTAAAATATCTTGCAATAACTTAATTACATAACCTTCACTCAACCGCTTACCTGCAAAGATTTCTTTGCTCAAGTCATGTCCATCAATATATTCTTGAATTATATAAAATTTATCATTTTCTTGAAAGTGTGCCAATAATGTGGGAATTTGGGGATGTTTACCCAATTTCTCTAAAATTACAGCTTCTTTTTCAAATAGTCCTAAAACTTGAGCATCTGTGTAAATAGGACGCAATTGCTTGACAACGCAAAAGGGTTTGCTTGGCTGCATATCGTCTTGAGCGAGGTAAGTAACGGCAAAAGTCCCCCCGCCTAATTCTCTTATAATTTGGTAACGTCCTGCCAGTTTAGTCACAATACGGCTATTAGTGCTTAAAAATATATGAATAATAGTATACAGGATCGAATAAGAATATGTGGCATTCTCTAGTTCCCATGCTTTGCGTGGGAACTAGAATTTTCGGCTCTTGCATCTTTGCACCTTTGTATCTTTGCGCGAAACCTCAACTAGATTAGATATAAAAATTACTCAATTACCGTGAAAACAGATACAATTTTCTATAGCTTATTTCAAGCATTTCCTAGCATTTTCTTTGAATTAATTAACCAATCTCCTACAGAAGCAGGTACATATGAATTCACATCTCGTGAAGTCAAACAACTAGCTTTTCGTTTAGATGGTTTATTTCTACCAACCACCAAAGATCCCAAAAAACCATTTTATATTGTTGAAGTTCAATTTCAGCCCGATGATGATTTATATTATCGTCTATTTGCAGAACTTTTTCTCTATCTGCGACAATACAAAACTTCTCATCCTTGGCAGGTTGTGATTATCTATCCTAGTCGTAATATAGAAAGAGAACAGAATTTACAATTTGGGGAAATCTTGCTGCTTGAGCGAGTTAGACGCATTTATTTAGATGAGTTGGGAGAGAGTTCTTTAGGAGTGGGAGTTGTTAAACTGGTGATAGAAACAGAAGAAGCTGCACCAGCATTAGCAAAACGCTTAATTGCCCAAGCAAACCAACAACTAACGAATGCAAATACTAAACGGGATTTAATTAATCTAATTGAGACAATTATCGTCTATAAATTACCCAAAAAGAGCCGAGAGGAGATTGAAGCTATGTTAGGTTTAAGTGAGTTGAAACAAACTAAGGTTTATCAAGAAGCTGTAGCAGAAGGTAAAACTGAAGCAACAAGACTGTTTGCTTTAAAATTGTTACGAATTGGCATGAGTTTAGAACAAATTGCCGAAATTACGGAATTATCTCTTGAGCAAATTCAGGCTTTACAAAAAGAGCAATCTCAGGAATAAAGGAATTCTCTCGTTCCCATGCTCTGGGTGGGAATGTAGTTCTCTGCCTATCTCTCGTTCCCATCCTCTGCGTGGGAATGCAGTTGAGAGGCTCTGCCTATACTATACCTGGAGGTAGAACCTCTAAGATGGCATTCCCAGTCTGGAGACTGGGAACGAGGGAATAATGCTCTTTGTGGGCATCCTCAACAGTTCTAGAATTAAAATTAACTTTGTTCTCTTATTTTACCCAATCCGTGACTATTACTCCCCTCTCTCCTAATTTTTCACAAACTGCTTCAGTTCCTGATACTCTAGGACGTTTTGGCCGCTTTGGTGGTAAGTATGTTCCCGAAACCCTCATGCCGGCGTTAGCTGAATTAGAAACCGCATATCAGCAATATCGCCATGAACCTGGTTTTCAAGCCGAATTACAAGGTTTATTAAAAGATTACGTAGGACGGGCTACACCTTTATACTTTGCCGAACGCCTCACCGCTCATTATGCCCGTCCTGATGGTACAGGAGCGCAAATTTACTTAAAACGTGAAGATTTAAATCATACTGGCGCACATAAAATTAATAATGCTCTTGGTCAGGTATTATTAGCCAAGCGCATGGGTAAAAAGCGTGTAATTGCGGAAACCGGTGCAGGACAACATGGCGTAGCTACGGCCACAGTTTGCGCTCGGTTTGGTTTGGAATGTGTGATTTATATGGGTGTTCACGATATGGAACGCCAAGCTTTAAACGTGTTCAGAATGCGGTTAATGGGGGCAGAAGTTCGCCCAGTGTCTGCCGGTACGGGAACTCTCAAAGATGCCACTTCTGAAGCCATTCGGGACTGGGTAACGAATGTAGAAACTACCCATTACATCCTCGGTTCCGTGGCTGGTCCCCATCCTTACCCGATGATGGTACGGGATTTTCATGCTGTGATCGGTGAAGAAACCCGCGCTCAAGCATTAGAAAAATGGGGCGGTTTACCTGATATTCTCATGGCTTGTGTGGGTGGTGGTTCTAATGCCATGGGACTATTTCACGAATTTGTGAAAGAGCCATCTGTGCGGTTAATTGGAGTGGAAGCTGCTGGTGAAGGTGTGGATACTGGCAAACACGCCGCTACCTTGACAAAAGGACAAGTTGGTGTATTGCATGGTTCGATGAGTTATCTTTTGCAAGATGATGACGGACAAGTTATTGAACCTCACTCCATTAGTGCTGGTTTAGATTATCCTGGTGTGGGTCCAGAACACAGCTATATGAAGGATATTGGCAGGGCTGAATATTACAGTGTTACCGATGCTGAGGCTTTGGAGGCATTCCAACGGCTATCGAAATTAGAGGGGATTATACCAGCTTTGGAAACTTCTCATGCGATCGCTTATCTAGAAACCCTCTGTCCGCAACTTGCCGGTAGTCCCAAAATTATCATCAACTGTTCTGGAAGGGGTGACAAAGACGTACAAACAGTAGCAAAATTTCTAATTCCTTAGTAAGTCATTCACACCAGATCAGTTTTTATAGAAATGTTTTCCTGAGAGTTTTAGTGTCCACGACATCTGTCAGTGGATACTATTTTTTGGAGATTTTTTGATTAATAATGTAGTTTCAGGAACATTTTCAGCGGCATCTACCAGAGACATCAACCAATGGATACTATGGTGATGAAAAAGTCATAAAATTGGCAGATTTTCAGAGAAGTAAAATGCAATAGTCATAAAAATAAACTCATAACTCTGAAAATGTCGATAATTACTCAGATCATGAAGACTTAATAGTATCCTGGTATGTATTCTCAGAATCAGAAGATAGAGTATATGTCTGATAAATCCATACACTACTTAATTCTCTATGTTTCGACAAACTGCTTTTGGCATCGCTTTAAGTATGCTTGTCTTTGCTAGTGGATTCATGACCGCCCCTGTAACCAGCAATAGTTCTACCAAAAAAAACGCTCAAAATCAGCAGTCATTGAATACTTCTAGTCAAGCAGCAATATCGAATCTTAATTTTCAAACTACTAAACTAGAAAAATCAGTTTTTGAGCAAATTAATCAATATCGGGCTTCTCAGGGACTACCAAACTTAATTTTAAATGCCAATATTACTCAGCAGGCTAGAATTCACAGTCAAAACATGGCTAAAGGAGTAGTTAAGTTTAGTCATCATGGATTTGAACAGAGAGTCAAGGCCATCCCTCTGACTCTGGACAGTGCAGCCGAAAATGTGGCTTTTAACATTGGATATAGCAATCCGGCTAACCAAGCTGTGATTGGTTGGCTTAATAGTCCTGGACATCTGAAAAATATACAAGGAAAATACAAGCTGACAGGAGTCGGTGTAGCCACTAATGCAAAAGGAGAAGTCTACCTCACGCAAATATTTTTGAACGCAAGATAGTTTTTATTACTGAATTTCTTGCACAATAATGATGTAGTGTCTGATGAATAATTTGTCTGCTAGACACAATCATTTATTTTGTGAACCATTCATGACATTACCAGATTTTCAGGTTAACGATCACGATCTCGATGAGGCTACTCTCTCGCAGTATTTAGAATCTGATGCAATCGCAGTCGATACCGAAACAATGGGATTACTACCACAGCGCGATCGCTTGTGTCTCGTCCAGTTGTGTAATCTAGAGGGAAAAGTCACAGCTATCCGCATCGCTAAAGGACAAACAACAGCCCCAAATTTAAAAAAACTCTTGGAAGCAACCCATGTCCTCAAAGTATTTCACTTTGCCCGTTTTGACGTTGCTACTTTGCTTCACAACCTAGAAATTAAGGTTCAGCCTGTTTTTTGTACCAAGATTGCCAGTAAGTTAGCCCGTACTTATACTAACCGTCACGGACTTAAAGATGTAGTGCAAGAGTTGGAACAAGTAGAACTAGATAAAAGCTCTCAAAGTTCTGATTGGGGTAACGCTGCTAACTTATCTGAAGCCCAACTGAATTATGCTGCCAATGATGTTCGTTACCTACTGAAGATACAGCAAAAGCTGACGCAAATGCTGCAACGAGAAGGGCGTTGGCAACTAGCCCAAGAATGCTTTCAAGTTTTGCCAACAATCGTGTCTTTGGATTTGTTGCAATTCAAAGATTTATTTGAACATTGAGGATTCATTCTTCAAAAATTGAAAATTCATACAGCGCCAGTGATAAATTCGTAATTTGTAATTCAATTATTAATTACGAATTTCATTTTTGTTATTTTTCTAAGAGAGTTTGTATCCTAGATACGAAATTATCATTGTCTGTATCTGCGGGAGTGGTGGATTCAATAATACCTTCTGTTGGACCACCGATAGCTTTCCATGCATTCAGACCACCAATGATCTCAGAGACATTGAAAAACTTCGCAGAACGGAGTATTTGAGCAGCTTGAGCAGTTTGCCCATCATTGAGACCATAAACGTAAATATCACGCTTTTGATCTAAAGATGATCTTGCCGAGTTTGCTAGTTCATCTATGGGCATAGACATTGCTCCCATAATATGACCCTGATTATAAATTGAGCGATCGCGCACATCTAAAATTGTAAAAGCTGGTTCCCCCCATTCCAAGCGAGATTTAATTGCATGAACATCAGACTCAGCTTCTATGGGTTGCTGGTGGGAAATAATACTACTGAAAAGGTTATTAGTCATTGTTTTAATTGTTGATTACCTTAACAGCAACTTAACAAAATACATAAACTTTATTTATCTTTCCTGAGACAGATAATTTTTCTTAACCGAACTGTATAGATTTATGACCCGATTCACTTAATCTGATTTGAATAATAAAATGTAACGATTTGACTCAAATAATCATGATTGCTACAGATAAATGATGTCTATCAGTTTTTTGGGCTGTTTGCAGTTCTAGGGATGCTTAAAAATTACATGACTTTCCAGGGTTGATTGTCGAATTTATACCTAAACTTTGGCAAAAAATCCTTAAATCATACATTACGCATACATCTTTTAAGCATTATCATGTTTGAAGTTTTGATGAACTTTATGGAAAATTTAGGATATACAGGTAGTATTACAGGATTTTTCACTTCAAGCTACATTAGGAGCGAATGAACTCTGAAAAACAACACTTAAACCCCCATCTATCGCTACAGCAAATTGCCAAACCAATCATAGACTGCATTGCCTTATGGATACGCTTTCCACTAATACTCCCAAAATTCTGATTGTAGATGATGATTTCAGCGTCCGAAATCTCGTATACAGGTTTTTAAGTCGGAAATATCAAATAGAATCAGCCGCAGATGGTAAAACTGCGCTGGCTTTATTTGAACAATTCAACCCCGCTTTAGTAATTCTGGATTGGAATTTGCCAGACGCTAATGGTTACAAACTTTGTCAAGAAATGCAAAGTCGTACCAATGTTTTAGTTTTGATACTCACTAGCCGGAATGATGAAGCTGATAAAATTAGGGTTCTGGCAGCAGGTGCAGATGATTTCATGACTAAACCATTTAGTTTAGCAGAAGTAGAAGTCCGAGTAGAAGCACTTTTAAGACGCATTCGTTATATCCATCCCAGTCAATCACAGCGCCTGATCTTTAAACAGTTAGCGATTAACCCAGAAGGTAGAGAGGTAACGCTAAACGATAAACCTTTAGCCTTAACCGCTTTGGAGTTTAACATTTTACATTTTTTAGCCAGTCATCCAGGTCAAGCTTGGAGTCGTCCCCAACTGATCCAAAAAATTTGGGGTTGTGATTACGTAGGAGATGGACGAGTTGTCGATGTCCATATTGGTCAGCTACGGAAAAAAATGGAAGTTGATTCTAGTTTGCCAGAGTTTATCAAAACTGTACGGGGATATGGTTACAAGTTTGAACCACCCGAAGGTAGCAAAATTTAAACTTTAGAAAAAGCAACTCATCACCACAATATTGCTGTTCTTGCTTAACAACTTGCTTTTAATACTTGAATTCCCTAAGTACGTTTATTGAGGCTTGATTAGATAATTCATGTTATTTTTGTACATTGTAACCACCAAAACCCAGGGAATTTGTGTCTACTCAAGCCTCAATACAAAGCTTTAATTTTTCTCTTGCAGATAAAAATCAGAAAAATTACAATATCCCCCTCACAATTTTACAGATGAAGCCGGGAATGTCATTGATCATATAATTCGGATAATTTAAGCTGACTTCACTGTTACTGCTAACTGCAATCCTAAAGCATCAAGTAAGGTACTTAAAGAATAAAATTCAATTTCTCCTTTTTCAGAAAGAATTTGTGCAAATTTTTCGTAAGATTGCTGTACTTCTACGGAAAATCTATCAATTCCACCTTGAGCCTCAATCACATTTTTGAGCGCCTTATTTAACATTTTTGGATCGCCTTCTTCTATAACTACTTCAATATAAGCTGCTGCTTCTAGTGGATCTTGTAAGTCTTTAATTAGTTTTTCGTGATAGCTTGTACTTCTAGACATCATTTTGACTCCGATAATCTTCCCAATATTCTTTAGCTTTACGAATATCTTGGACTTGAGTGCTTTTGTCACCACCACATAAGAGCAGAATAATTTTTAACCCTTCTTGTCCAAAGTATATACGGTAGCCTGGTCCATAGTCGATTCTAAGTTCAAATACACTTTCTCCAACAGATTTACAGTCTCCTAAATTACCATCTTCAACTCTATCAAGTCTGGCTCTAATTTTAGATTTGACTTTTCTATCTCTTAGAGAATCAAACCAATTATCAAAAGGATTTGTACCATCTACTTTTAGGTAATTCCTGAGTTCTCTGGGTTGGATGTTCATGGGGGTCTTTTGTCAGAAAGTACACCCGATAACCTACACTGTAGGCTTTCTTAAAAACAACCGTACAGATTCGCAGTATCCTAAATTAACATCTTCAACTCTATCAAGTCTGGCTCTAATTTTAGATTTGACTTTTCTATCTCTTAGAGAATCAAACCAATTATCAAAAGGATTTGTACCATCTACTTTTAGGTAATTCCTGAGTTCTCTGGGTTGGATGTTCATGGTGTTTAGTATTTAAACTACACCTCACAACTTACATCTCTCTAGGTTAGATATTCAGGGTGGGTGAATAAGACACACCACAACTTACACAGCCAACCTGCGATTAACCAATTCTACCGCCAAATTAATCGCCTCTTTCATACTCGTCGCGTCAGCAATTCCCTTACCCGCAATATCAAAAGCTGTTCCATGATCAGGGGAAGTTCGTACAAAAGGTAAACCAATCGTAGTATTTACAGCCCGATCAAAAGCCATCAACTTCACCGGAATTAAACCTTGGTCGTGATAAAGTGCTAAATACCCATCAGCCGGATTTTTGATTTCAGCATTTCCATACCAAGCAATACCCGGTTTCACCCACATCGTATCTGGTGGTATTGGTCCCTCTAACTGCATATTTGGACGCTTGCACCTTTCTGACTCTATCCAGGGAATTAACCAATCTATTTCTTCGGTTCCCAGTTGTCCCATTTCACCGCTGTGGGGATTCAAACCTGCGATCGCAATTCTCCCATTTTTGATCCCAAAATCTCTCTCTAAACACTCCACTAATAAATCAAGTTTCTGAGTTAATAATTGCGGTGTTAAAGTATCAGCTACTTGACGTAAAGGAATATGTGTGGTAGCAAGTAGAGCGCGGATTGTCCAACCAGTAAAAGGCGATCGCCCTACAAACAACATTCCAAAACGCTCAACACCAGCCTTTTGGGCTAAAAGTTCCGTTTGTCCAGGATAATTGTAACCAGCCGATTTCCAAGCAGATTTAGCAATCGGTGCTGTCACAATAGCATCAAATTCACCAGCTAAAGTTTGAGATATGGCATATTCCATATAAGCAAAACTCGCCGTCCCACTTGCTGCATTACCCACACCGGGAATAATTTCACCCGTAGTAGGCACATCAATCACAGACAATTCTGCTGGATTTGCCAAACATACTGAACTTGCTGTTAAATTTTTGTAAGTACGTAACAGTAAATCCCCGCTACTTACCACAACCAGATCACAGTTTTTGCCAACTTCCGGATCTGCTAAAGCCTTCAAAATTACCTCTGTGCCAATTCCCGCAGGATCTCCCAGCGTCAGCGCCAAACGTGGACGTTTATCTTTAAAAGGATTCATTTGCTACCTAAATCGCATTCATAGTAATTGTCATTAATTTACCCCTCTTCCGACAAGCACAAGGATTTGCCGCCCAACCCGTGGAGATTAACTGCTAAAGTAGTTTAAAATTGTTCACACAGGTCTAATCTAAAAGTACCTCTTGTGGAGTTTCTATTAGACCTAGTTTACCTGAGTCCCTGGACTAGCAAAAATGAGATTTGAACCTTCAAGTCAAATCGAGTAGTCACCACAACGGGAAACATAAACAAGCCATTCACAAAGGAGAATCACAGCAAATGGGCGGCGAAATCTTAAATGCAGCTTTATTATCCTTCGGTTTAATCTTCGTAGGTTGGGCCTTAGGTGCATTATTACTTAAAATCCAGGGTGCAGAAGAATAGACGAGCGGGGAGCAGAGGGACAGGGAGCAGAGGGAAGAAGAGATGATTTTTTCAGTTCCCAGTCCCTAATCCCCAATTCCTTTTTCTAAAAATTAATGTAAATTTTTATTTACATAGGATAATTCTGTTAAGATTCTTTTCATAAAACATTAAAATTTATAAAGACCCCATGACATTATTAATCGTCGGTGCCACTGGCACCTTAGGAAGACAAGTGGCTCGTCGTGCAATCGATGAGGGGTATAAAGTGCGTTGTTTAGTTCGCAGTCCCAAAAAAGCTGCTTTTCTGAAAGAATGGGGTGCAGAACTCGTAAGAGGTGACTTGTGTTATCCCCAAACCTTAGAGGGAGCATTAGAAGGTGTAACCGCAGTTATTGATGCGTCTACATCTCGCCCCACAGACTCACTCACTATTAAGCAGGTGGATTGGGATGGCAAAGTAGCATTAATTCAAGCTGCGAAAGCTGCTAACGTTGAACAATTTGTCTTCTTCTCGATTTTAGATGCCGAGAAGTATCCCAATGTACCGCTGATGGAAATTAAGCGCTGTACAGAACTATTCTTAACTGAGTCCGGCTTAAACTACACCATTTTACGTTTAGCTGGCTTTATGCAAGGCTTAATTGGTCAATATGGCATCCCTATTTTAGAAAACCAGCCGGTGTGGGTGACAGGAGCATCTTCCCCAATCGCCTATATGGATACTCAGGATATCGCTAAATTTGCTATCCGTGCTTTGAGTGTACCTGAAACCCGTAAGCAATCATTCCCTGTTGTTGGTACTCGTGCTTGGAGTGCAGAAGAAATTATTAGCATTTGCGAACGCTTATCTGGAAAAGATGCCAGAGTCACAAGAATGCCCATTGGCTTACTGCGTACCGTACAGCGTTTACTGCGGTCTTTTCAGTGGGGATGGAATGTTGCTGACAGACTAGCCTTTACTGAAGTATTAGCTAGTGGTTCCCCCCTCAATGCCTCAATGGATGAAGTATATACAGTATTTGGTTTAGACAAAGAACAAACGGCTACTGTAGAAACCTATTTGCAAGAATACTTCAGCCGAATTATGAAAAAACTGAAGGAGTTAGATTACCAGAAAACTAAAACCAAAAAACAGAACAATAAAAAGACTCCTTTTAAACAATCTTCAAAAGTCAATAGTCAATAGTCAATAAATTTAAGATTGATGACTACATCAGTCAAAAATGTGTAACTATTACAGTGACTGAACTGTTCATCCCGCTCCTTCTGGGATTGGGATGGGTGCAAAACACCTTTCTACTTAGGTGCTGTCAAAAATCTGGTAAAATTAAAACGCCAAGGTGAAACTCCTCTACCATCGTGAAAATCCTGCTTAAATCATGCAGAACTTTCAGGTAGGAATTAGGGGCAAAAAGTGAAAGAAATTAGGTTTTAACCTAATTTTTACACATGATTGTAGAATCTCCCCGTCTATAGACCGGAGAGAAGTTAAAAAACGTCAAGCATCGCCTAAACTTGGATATTTGAGTGTGCCGAAAGCAGGCATTATCTACAACGACATTAAACCGATAGCGACTAGTGTCGCTATTGAACTAAAAGACAAACTCACCGCTGCTGGTTGGGATGTTTACATCACTGCGAGTATCGGTGGTATATTGGGCTATTCTCAACCAGATAGTCCTGTCTTTCACACCCCCATTGAAGGTCTTACGCCCCCTGGCTTTGACTCAGATATGAAATTTGCAGTGGTGCTAGGGGGAGATGGAACTGTATTAGCAGCATCACGCCTAGTCGCCCCTTGTGGTATCCCCATGCTGACAGTTAATACTGGTCACATGGGATTTTTGACGGAAACTTATCTTAACCAATTGCCCCAAGCCATAGAACAGGTGATGGCGGGTGAATATGAAGTTGAAGATAGAGGTATGCTCACCGTCAAAGTTATTCGGGGAGATGCGGTGAAGTGGGAAGCCCTCTGCTTAAATGAAATGGTGCTACATCGAGAACCTTTAACTTGTATGTGCCATTTTGAAATCGCGGTGGGAAGACATTCACCTGTGGATATTGCGGCTGATGGTGTAATTGTTTCTACCCCAACAGGTTCGACTGCTTATGCATTAAGCGCAGGTGGTCCAGTAATTACTCCTGGTGTTCCTGTATTGCAGTTAGTCCCAATTTGTCCCCATTCCCTGGCTTCTAGGGCTTTGGTGTTTCCCGATAATGAACCAGTTAATATCTATCCTGTCAACATTCAGCGATTGGTGATGGTGGTAGATGGCAATGGAGGATGTTATGTAATGTCAGAAGATCGGGTATATTTAGAGCGATCGCCATACGCTGCTAGGTTTATTCGTCTCCAGTCACCAGAATTTTTCCGTGTTCTTCGTGAAAAACTCGGTTGGGGTTTACCACATATTGCTAAACCCAATTCTGTAGAATTGCCTTAATTGTCAGTTGTCAGTTAGTGTTTTCTTTGGTGGTAAATGCCAATTTAATGTAACTCGCACTTCTTCATGAGGTAAAGTTGATATTTCCCATACACCATTGATAAGTTCATCGGCTATAGTATCCATGATTTTCGTACCATAGCCACCTTTTTTGCTTCCATAGATAGTAGATGTTGAAATCACTCCATCATTAGCTATTACTAAAGTACATTTATCTCCCTTTTGTTCTAAACTAACAAATACTTGGGTAGCCGTACCGTGAGGTAATTGAGCGTGTTGGATGACATTATTCAATGCTTCACGGAAAAAGCGGTAAATTTCCTCTCTATGTTCAATCCAAATACTGTTGAATTGTGGTTCTTGAAGAGGCTGAATTTCTGTAATTACTTTCAGCGTTAATTTTCCAGAACTTTCTAATTCTTCTAATGTGGTTTTTATTCCTATATCTAATCCTTTTTGAAGTATTGGATTCATTGCCATTTTCTCAGTTAAATCTCGAATATTGCTCAATTTATCCCTAATTTCCTGCCCTAAAGCTGTCAACTTATCTAAAATTAAATCTATATCTAAATTAGATTCTAATTCGATTTTATCCATCACCAATTTTAATTCTTGTAAAGCCCCATCATGGATATCAGCAGCAATGCGATTGAGTATTTTACGGGTGCGGGAAAGAATCGCTTCTTGTTCAGCCGCTTTGAGTTGGGTAATTTGATAGTTTTGTAATGCAATAACTTCTTTTTGTCGTCCAAAAATCAAATAGATAAAAATAGATATTCCTGTTACTGTCCACACAAATAAAGGTTGAATAATCAATAATATCCATTTATATTTCCATACAATTAAACATAGTCCCAAGTAACCGCTAAATATTGCGAAAACTATGAATAATAACCGCCAATTTTGATAATTATAAATACCTATACTGATTAAAAATCCTCCCAAAATAACAATTATTAACTCAACCCATTGGCTGGGAATTTGTAAAAATGAATCTGTCATTAAACTAGCCATGATATTGGCTTGAATTTCTACCCCCGCCATACTATCACCGAAAGGTGACAACATAGCCATTGTTTGGATGTTATTCGCTTCTACAAAACCAATAAAAACCACCTTATTGCGGACTTGCTGAGAGAGTTTTTGAGGAGACACAACTAGACATTTTTTGTCTTTATTTGGTTGACAAATAGATGTTAATTCTAGAAAAGGAAAAGTTCCCGACTTTCCCCAAAATTTGATTTCTACGGGAGTTGTAATTTTAGCAAGTCGTGAATAAAGCTGAACTTTTTGCTGTTGATGTTCCCACTTTTCTAAAGCTAGAAGCGGAACAGATTTAAAAGTTTGAATTTCGTCAATTTTTTCTGAGAGAAAGAATCTCCCAACTAAATGAGAACTGCGAGCCGTGCTACTTAAATGTGTGGGTGCTTCTGCTTCAGGTTCGTATTCAAAAAACCCCTGAATAGTTTCAGGTTGTATTAAAGGTTGAAGTCGTTCGCTATCGAAAGGAATAAGATGATTGTAGATAAAAAATTTTGGTTTTTTAGAATTAGTAATTGAATTGGTGCGTGTGACTAAAACAATTTGCTGACTATGATTTTTCACGAGATTTTTTAAAGGTTTATTTATTGTTTCAGTAATTTTGATTGGGTACTCCAATTCTGGTGATTTTTCCCAGTCATTGTGCAGGTTCAAAACGACTACAGAAGCACCAGCTTCTAAAAGATGCTCAACTAAATCTGCATAGAATAATCTTCCTAACGATAGCTTTTGATTCGCTAAATCCTTTGGTTGAATTTTGACTAATATAATTTCTGGTGGTGGAGTTTTTGGCTGGTTCAATCTCAGGAAAGTATCTTGAAGTTGTAATTCCAATTTCTGAACTACAGGAATTTGGTAAAAGATGAAATTGTAGAATACACTGCAAGTGATTCCTAAACTGAGAAATTTAATTTGCGAACTTTTGCTCCACAACATCTGGTTAAGGTTTGGGAAATAGACGATAGCGAATAATTCGATAGGGATTATTTTGAGACAAGCTGATTCCTAATTCTTTCTCTGTTTGGAAAAATTGCCAAGTTCCGGCTTTTGTTTCTACAGTTTCATTGATATTTGTAGTGTTATTTAGCTGAAATGGTGGTTCATTTTTTGAGGGACCTGAGAGAAACTGCACGTTGTTGTCTGTAATCTCCAATTTTAACCCAACTGTGCCACCTTCACCAGCGCCACTGACAATTTTACCTGTTCCTGACCAAATTTGTTGAGCTAAAGCGGGTGTACTGAGTCCCCACAGTAACGATGCTGTGAGGATGATATGCAGTGTTTGGATAGGGAATTTCATAATTGCTGTCTGAACAGGTGGAGAAATGATGTTCTCACACTTATCAGATTTGGGTTTTTAGATGGGTTCGTAAGTTCGCAAATAAATTTGCGGGAGTTCGCACATTTTTCTGCGGTGATACACATTGATTTTTTTGGTGGGTAAAAATACTATCGGTAAAAGCTTAGTTAATCGCAATCTAAATCAATAACTTAGCAATTCACAGTAATTTTTTTTTGGAGCAATAAGCAAATGATTAAAAATCTTAAGTCACCGAAGAAATTATTTATCTTGTCTGGGCTGTTATCAGCTTGTATTTTAGGAACAGCTTCTACTCTAATACCACCTTCCATCAACTCAAGCGCCTTCGCTCAAAACTCTAGGGTATCAAAAACAAAAACCGTTCTTTATGTACGTCCCTTTGATGGTCGAAATTTGGGAGCAGTATCGTCAAGGCTAACCCTATCGAGTGGAAGTGGAAGGGATGAATGGCTTGGTTGGAGTTGGGATGGTACTACAGCTTCATACATCGTTAATGAGTAACTAAGCGATCGCTCTTTCGATAATAGGATGATTTTGGGCGATCCTAGTATTCAGATCCCCGACTTCTTAGAGAAGTCGGGGATCTATCTCGCAGACTAATCATCTAGCAACAGTTTTTTGAAGCCAGTGCTATCAGGTAGGTTATGATCTGCCAAAAATTGTTGGTAAACTGACTCTTGCTCAATTTGCGTTTTAATATACCCTATTTTGGGTAGTGTTCCTGCTCGTAATCCTGCATATTCCAAATAGCTGGAAAACTCCCATTCTCCAGGTTGCTGTACCAGTCCTGCTTTAACTGGATTGAGATGAATATAACGGGAGAGATTGATCAGATAATCAGTTTCTAAAATATGAATACTTTGAAACCTGCCCTGAAATAGTACCCCAGAACGATTAAAACGCTTATTAATTGCCTTTGTGTAGGCAAGAGAGAGAGATTTCATGGCATCAGATAGGGTTTCATCTCTTAGATAGACCAAAAAATGATAATGATTGGGCATTAAACAGTAAGCAACAATATCTACTGCATTGCTGATGAGATGTTCCCTTACCAATCGGAGAAAATAAATATAGTTCTCACGCTCAAAGAAAATTGCTTGGCGATTATTTCCTCGATTATAAACATGATAAAAGTTCCCAATTTGTAGAGAAATCTGTCTTTGCGGCATAAGCTTTGACTATAAGATGTTATCTTTAGTATTCTTTCAGATCCCCGACTTCTCAAAGAAGTCGGGGATCTGGTCTCCCTAAATAGCTAATAAAATCTATTTACAAAATATGATGAAATTGTTAAAAACTCTTTTCTCTGTTACAACTGTTGCTAGTCTGACCTTCTTTGCTGGATCTGCAAAGGCTGATACAAGTGACTGTATCAACCAACTAATTCCCCTTGGTGTTTCACAAAATAAAGCACAACAGGCTTGTTCCAGTGCTTTTCAATCTGGCATAAATAGTAGTTTAGAAACAAAAGAACTATATAAGTTATGCAAAGCAGCCCAAAGAGGTAATGGGGACACTCTATATTACTCCAATGGTAAAATTATGACAACTCGTGCAGGAGAAAAAGGAGCAACCTGGTACTATTCTAATGGTAAAATTATGACAACTCGTGCAGGAGAAAAAGGAGCAACCTGGTACTATTCTAATGGTAAAATTATGACAACTCGTGCAGGAGAAAAAGGAGCAACCTGGTACTATTCCAATGGTAAAATTATGACCAATAATGGTAACTTAATATCAGAAGAAGAACTGCTGTACCCATGTAGCTACATAGAGTAGGAATAATATTTGATTATGAATTTAATGAAAAAAAATAATTGGCGCAATTATCTTATTGCAACCTTAACTTTAACTACTGTAGTTAGTAACCCAATACCTTATGCTGCTGCTGAAGAAATTCCCAAAGGACAGTGTATTACTAATAACTTTGGGCGACAACTATGTGGCTATAATTGTGTTAAAAATCAATTTGGAGATATGAAATGTGCGGATTGGCAAGGTGGTGTATGTACCGTGAATGCTTTTGGTGACATTACCTGTGGACCACCAGCACCACCCAACTGGACAGGCTATACATCCCCTTCAGAAACAGCAAATCCTCCTGAGATAAAATGGAGAATTGTCAAGCATAATATGAGTCTTCAAGAATGCCAGCAAAGAGGATATAAAGCTATAGAAAGAGCAAATTTTATTAATCTCAAAACAGGAGGAAATTCTAATTTAGGTTACATTTTACAAGGAGATATTAACAATAATAGAGCAAAAATATCTTGTCAAAACGATACAGTCTTTATTGTAGTTGCTGGACATGACCCAAAAACTCTTAATAGATTACGTGATTCTATATATCAAAATATGGGTTTTCGTTGAAACCGCTAAAAATATTCATCAGATCCCCGACTTCTTTAAGAAGTCGGGGATCTAAGTCGTGAAAAGTATACGTACTTAATGTAAAATATACGTATATAATCATCACCCAGGACATGAATATCAAGCCTCTGCGGTTTCTCGTTGTAGAAGATCATCCAGAAGTAGCCCAAAACAATTGTGATTTTTTGACAAAATTCGACTCTTCTGCTATATGTGTCATTGCTTCTACTCCCCAAGAAGCAATACAACGTCTAAAAATAGAAACACCAGATTTAATTGTCCTTGATTTACAATTTGCTTTACCTTCTGGCTCTCAATCGGCTAAATCTTCTTTAGAACTGTTAGAGTTAATTATTGATACTTATACTTCTTTAAATATTCTTATCTATAGCAGTGAACCAGCTTGGATGATCAAACTTGTCAAATCTATTAATCACCACTGTGGTGGGTTTGTGGTGGTAAATAAGATGGAACGACGCAAATATTTTTTACAGGGTGTTGAAAGTGCGCTGAATGGAGAATTGAAACTTCCTAGAGAGTTACGTCAAGAGTTAAACTTGAATGAGAAAGAGTTGGAAGTTCTCAGGCTGTTATGTGATGAATCCTTGACAGATCAAGCCATAGCGCATCGTCTTCACATATCACTTAGGGCTGTGCAGAATCAAGTCCAACACCTGAAAGTGAAATTGGGTGTTGATGAATTTGAGCAAGAAGACATCAATACCCGTGTTGCTCTATGTATGACAGCACTTGAGCAAAAATTATTATTGTTCTGATTTAGTGGCGGTACTTTGTATACAGGTGTAATCGGAAAATTAATAACTTGAGTTAGTATTGTGTGAAATATTCAGTAAGAGGGTAATAGGTTATAACTCATATTACCAATTAATTACTAATTACCAATTACCAATTACCAATTACCAATTACCCATTAATATGATACTTGCTCACAGTCCTTGTGTTTTGGTGATCGAACCCGATGAAAGTCTAGGTAATCAACTAGCTTTTGATTTACAAGAAGCTGGCTATGATGCCATTTTGGCTCATGATGCGGTTAGCGGTTTAGAACACTGCCGTGATACCGACGGTAGTCATAACCATCGCCAACCGGCTTTAATAGTTATAGACAGAATGCTGACAGGAGAATCCGGACTATCTTTGTGTAGAAATCTTCGCACCATGGGTAACTGTTCCCCTGTGCTAATTTTAATGGCTAGGGATACCGTTGATGACCGAGTAGCTTGTCTAGAAGCAGGTGCCGACGATTACATTCTTAAACCTTATCGCGCGGAAGATTTTTTGAAGTTGATTCGCCTCTATCTTAAACCTGATGTTGATACTACAGAGCAATTACGCTTTGGCGAGCTGGTTTTAGATATAGGAACCCGTCGCGCTATCCACAATGGTAGAGCGATTGACTTGACAATGAAGGAATTTGAACTATTAAAGTTCTTAATGGAACATCCTCGTGAAGTATTAACCCGCGAACAAATTTTAGAAAATGTCTGGGGCTACGACTTTATGGGTGAATCAAATGTGATTGAAGTATACATTCGCTACTTGCGGTTAAAAATTGAAGAAAATGGTCTCAAGCGTCTGATTCAAACGGTGCGGGGTGTGGGATATGTGTTAAGAGAATCCTGAGAGAGTAATTATCTATCTCCGTAATTTTTAAAATTGCTGTAAGTGGACATGAGAACTACTATAGCTAAAAAGCCTCTGGTGGAGAAATATCAGATCCCACACAGACACCAGTACTACTAGAGTTGATACCGGGCTTAATATTTGCTTGAGTTTTTTGAGTGGACTGACATAGTGATGAGGTAGTAGGAATAATTATTTCTGAATTTAATACAGAATTATTTTGTGATTGCTGAGTCATGAATGATAATCCTCCAATAGCCCCAGCGACAAGGGCTGTATATCCCATGTACAAATGTACGGGGCGGATTTCTAAGTCCAATATGCTAACGGATTTTTTGACGTGATACCAAGAGGGCAAAACTGATTTAGCTTGATTAGACATGGGTAAGGAAGCAGCTAAAATTATACCGTTTATCCCCAAAGCATTGCCCATGACACGGATAAAACCACGAATGAGAACATCCTCTGGCAATAAATCAAAATTAGCATTTTCCACTGCTTCCATTTGATGAATTGATATATGGGTATAGATATGCAGTTTTTGCAGAGTCAGACCTTGTGACTCCCTTGCTTGCTTGAGTTGTTCACCGATTTGACGTAGGCTTTCTAACCGCTTTTCTGCCGCTATTTGATCAGCTAATTTAATTTTTCCTAGTTTTTGATGTGGCCAAGACCACTTGATTGGATTGTGCTTTGGACGATGACTTTCCTGTTCTGTATTTTCTAATACATGAGATTGAGGTTGTGATGGTAAATTTTCTTGGCTAGTATTTACCAACTCCAATTTTGAGTCTAATTTAATACTTTCGCTACTTTGTGGCAAGTTGCTAGATTGTTCTAAATCTACATTTTGTGACTCAGTATTATTTGTAGGTGAATTGATATTTGCATCTAACTTATGCTGTCGTGCGAATTGCTTAAATGCTAAAGTAATTGCTTCTCTACCTACAGCTTTAAATAAAAGTCGGGCTTGTTCATTTGATGAGCCAAGCAATTTTTGTAAGTTAGCGACCGCACGGTTGTAAACTTGACTACGATGTAGTTCAGCTTCGATGTTAGTCAGAAGCGATCGCAATTCATCTTGACTAATTTGAATAGTAGGATTGCCAGGAATCTTGAATAAGTATGCAGATGCCATAGTCATGATCTAAGTATCTCCCTGTCCTAGAGCCAAAAATGGTTTTACCTGTGTCAGTTCTTCTAGATATGGCTGACTCATCCGGATTATTAGGTATCATTTTCTGCTATTAATGGCAAATACTCGTAATGATAGCAGGTGAGTATTAACAGGGTTGAAAGTCTATTTGTGTCTAAGTATTATGATCAGTTAATGTCTTGACCACCTTGGTAGTTCTTATATTCATGTACCAAATGGCAAATAATAACACTGGATCAATAGAAATTGCGGCTACACAAACTAAGTCTACCTGCTTAGAAGCTTGTTCGTATAACCGCTGATGGGGAGTTTGCCATAGGTATGTTCTAATTAGCCACAAACCACTGACAACTTATACCTGTTAAGCTATTTTTGCGGTTTGAAGATGCCAATTAGTTGATTGTTCATAAGCATAGGCTACTTGTAATAATTGGTCTTCTCTGAGAACTTTACCAATTAGCTGTAATCCAATTGGTAGACCTTTGCTGTCAAAACCACAGGGGACACTGATACCAGGTAAACCGGCAAGATTGACGGGAATAGTCATCAAGTCATTTAAATACATACTCAAGGGATCAGTGATTTTTTCACCGGCTTGAAATGCTGTGGTGGGTGCAGTAGGAGAAACTAAAACATCAACTTGTGCAAAGGCGTTTTCAAAGTCTTCTTTAATTAATGTGCGGACTTTTTGGGCTTGTAAATAATATGCGTCGTAATAACCTGCACTAAGAGCATAAGTACCAATCATAATCCGGCGTTTGACTTCTGCACCAAATCCGGTGGAGCGTGTACGGGTGTACATGGAAAGTAAATTGTCTGCATCTGGAGAACGCAAACCGTATTTAACGCCGTCGTAACGAGCTAAATTCGCAGATGCTTCCGATGGGGCGATGATATAGTAGCTGGGTACGCCATAACGGAAGCGGGGACAGGAAATATAATGAATTTCTGCACCTAAACTTTCTAGTTGAGCGATCGCACTTTTTACAGATGCTTCTACTTCAGAATCTAAACCTTCACCAAAGGTTTCTTTAATTACGCCTATTTTGAGTTTTTTACCTTCTAAATCTGGTGTTAAATTGGCGGTGTAATCAGGAATTTCGACTTTTAAACTGGTGGAGTCTTGAGGATCATAACCTGCGATCGCATTTAATAAAATCGCCGCATCTTCCACACTGCGAGCAAAGGGACCAATTTGATCCAAAGAGGAAGCATAAGCTACCAAACCATAACGGGAAACTAACCCATAAGTTGGTTTCATCCCCACCACACCACAAAAAGAAGCCGGTTGACGAATCGAACCCCCCGTATCAGAACCCAGCGATACAACACATTCCTCAGCCGCAACAGCCGCAGCCGAACCTCCAGAAGAACCACCGGGAACCCGTGATAAATCCCAAGGATTAGCCGTAACTTGATAAGCAGAGTTCTCTGTAGAACTTCCCATTGCAAACTCGTCTAAATTGGTTTTACCAACCGTTACTGCCCCAGCTTGGGCTAGTTTTTGTGTTACCGTTGATTCATAAGGGGGGATAAAATTTTCTAAAATTTTCGAGCCGCAAGTGGTGCGAATTCCCTTGGTACACATATTATCTTTTACACCAATGGGAATTCCTGCTAAGATACCAATTTCTTCCCCAGCGGCGATTTTTGCATCCACAGTACGAGCCTGTTCTAAAGCCTGTTGTGCCGTGACAGTTAAGAAACTGTGCAATTTTGGTTCTAATGCTTGAATGCGATCTAGGGCTTCTTGGGTAATTTCAACGGCAGAACGTTCTTTTTTTACTAGCTGTTCGTGCAACTCGCGGATGGATGCCATAAATAATTCTTCTCTTTATTATTCAAGTCATTGATTTTAGCATTTACAGGTGTGGGGATGGTGTTTTCTTGGCTGGTGGAATGAGAAAGAACCAGAGGAGGACACTTGCTTGGGTAGGTTTCCCGACTTGTGCAAAGTGTCCGTCGCGCAGAGGTGCAAAGAGAGTTTTGAAGGTGAAAGTAAAAGATATTTGTCTATAAAATTAGAATGTCCCAAGTCTATATTGATCTGCATTAAATTTTATGGCTTCTAATCCCAAATCTGACAAACGCTTTGTCTACCAAGAATTTGGTAACGGTAGTTCACCCGCACTCGAACGCGCTGTAGAACGCGGAATCCAAGATTTACCCCCAAATCAGCAAAATGTGAGAATCCAAGCCACACGTGCTGGACGCAAAGGTAAAACTGTCACAGTCATTACTGGTTTTCAAACTAAACCCGAAACTTTGGCTGCTTTATTAAAACAGTTGAAAGCCCAATGCGGTACAGGTGGAACTGTGAAAGATGACGAAATTGAAGTTCAGGGAGACCATAAACAGAAGATTTTAGAGATTTTGGTCAAACTTGGTTACAAAGCCAAAATTAGCGGTGGTTGAAGAGTACGGTTTCCCGTATCTTTTCAGGAATTATAGTTGTAAGATGTGAGTTTATCTTTGAGATTAACAGGAGGCTGAAATGGATTTAGTACGGATTTTATGCGCGGTTTTTCTGCCACCTTTAGGAGTATTTCTACAAGTTGGTTTTGGTCTAGACTTTTGGATTAATATAGTTTTGACTTTGTGCGGATATCTTCCGGGAATCATTCACGCAGTTTGGATAATTGCGAAGAAATAAGTATTTTTCAGGGGTAGGTTGGATTCGCCTACCCTCTATCAAATCTTCCTACACCTGTAATATTTCCAAAAAACCTGTAGTTTCTCAACGTGGGTTTTAGCGATCAATAAAATCTGTTAAGTTATAATTAATCTAAAGTTATTTCAACAGAAGGATCACAATGAGCTTAGTCATTTCCGAAGATATTGTCCAAGCAAGTGGATTATCAGAAAAAGAATTAGTTTTAGAATTGATTATCCTCTTATTTCAAAGTAAAAAAATTAGTATCGGTAAAGCATCCCAACTCGCTAAAATGCCCTTACTGCAATTTTAAAATGAATTGGCTATGAGAAACACTCATATTCATTATGATGAAACTGATTTAGACGTTGATTTAAAAAATCTTGCTATAATAGAACTATATAAAATGAAAATAAATGAATAATGTATTAAAACAGGATAATTGCCACTATGTTACAAAATATCTATCAACTTCCTTTGACATTTGATCAGATTCTTACCTTAGTTAAACAACTTTCTGACTCTGAAAAATTATTACTTAGTAAAGAACTAGAAAAAGAAACCTTGAATAATAAATTAACAGAGTTATTAGAAATATTTCAAACTGATGAATTGTCATTAGAGGAAATTACGGAAGAAGTTGAAATTGTCCGTTCTCAAATTTATGCTAGAAAACACAACAGTTAAGATAATTATTGATACTAATCTTTGGATTAGTTTTTTGATTGGTAAGGAATTGAAAGAATTAAAAAATCTTTTAGTTCAAGAAACAATTCAAGTAGTAATTTCTGAGCAAATATTAGAAGAGATTACTTTAGTAACTCAACGTCCTAAGTTACAAAAATATTTCCCGTCTCACAAAGTCCACGAATTAATTCAACTTTTACAGACTATCGGTGTATTTATAAATATAACATCAGAAGTTTTTATATGTCGAGATGCGAAGGATAATTATCTTTTAGCACTAGCAAAAGATAGTGATGCTAATTTTTTAATTACAGGTGATCAAGATTTATTAGTGATTGCAAAATTTGAAAATACTGAAATTGTCACTTATCAAGAACTTTTACAGAAATTATATAATTGATGTTGGTAATGTTGGGTTTCCTTGCGTCAACCCAACCTACAATCTCGTGATAATTACCTATTCGCCAAATATTGATACATTTCCCATCTTGCGTTAACTTCCATTTGCGCTTGTTCTAGCAACAACTTCGCCACTTCTGGTTTACTTTTCGTCAACATCTTAAATCGGTTCTCTTGATACATTGACTTTTCCACCGATTCAGAAGGCGCTTTCATATCCAATTGTAAGGGATTTTTTCCCTGTGATTGTAATGCCGGATTGTAGCGATATAATAACCATCTTCCTGCGTCTACTAAAGCCTTTTGCTGTTGTAAACCAGTGGTCATATCAATACCATGAGCAATACAATGACTGTAGGCAATTATAATTGATGGACCATCAAAAGCTTCCGCTTCTAAAAATGCTTTGAGTGTATGTTCATCTCGCGCACCTAATGCCACACTCGCCACATAAACATTACCATAAGTCATGGCCATTAAACCCAAATCTTTCTTTGGTGCTGGTTTTCCACCAGTCGCATATTTAGCAACTGCGGCTTTTGGTGTGGCTTTAGAAGATTGTCCACCTGTGTTAGAATAAACTTCTGTATCCATGACCAAAATGTTGACATTACGGCCTGTAGAAAGGACATGATCAATTCCACCAAAGTCTATATCATAAGCCCAACCATCACCCCCAACTATCCACACACTTTTCTTGACTAAATAATCAGCTAAGGATTTTAGATTTTGGATTTTGGATTTTAGATTTGCGTCTTTTGTAGTTTCCGCAATCTCATCTAATTTGTGTTTGAGAATGACAATTCTTTCCCGTTGTTCCCAAATATCAGCTTCGGTTTTTTGTTCAGCTTGGAGAATTTCATTAACTAAATTATCGCCAATTTCACTGCTGAATTGCGACAATAATTCCCCTGCAAATTCTGCTTGTTTGTCTATAGATAGACGATAACCAAAACCGAATTCGGCGTTATCTTCAAATAAACTATTAGACCAGGACGGACCTCTTCCGTCAGCGTTTTGACTCCAAGGTGTGGTGGGTAAATTTCCCCCGTAAATGGAAGAACAACCTGTGGCGTTGGCAATGAGTGAGCGATCGCCAAATAATTGTGTTAATAATTTAAGGTAGGGCGTTTCTCCGCACCCAGCACAAGCCCCAGAAAATTCAAACAAGGGTTCTTGAAGTTGCTGCTGACGAATTTGGTTTAATTTCAACGTCCTCCGGTCTGGATTTGGTAAACTCAAAAAGAAGTTCCAATTCTCCCGTTCTTGTTCCCGCAAAGGTAATTGCAGACTCATATTAATAGCCTTACGGGTGGGTTCTGCTTTGTTTTTTGCAGGACAGACACTCACGCAAATTTCGCAGCCTGTACAGTCTTCTGGGGCTACCTGAATCGTAAATTTCTGGTTAGCAAAATCCTTATCTTTGGCGTTAATTGATTTGAAAGTGATAGGTGCGTTGATTAACTCTCCAGGTTGATAAGCTTTCGCACGAATAGCAGCGTGAGGACATACCATCACACATTTACCACATTGTACGCAGACATCAGCCTCCCAAACGGGAATTTCTTCCGCAACGTTGCGTTTTTCCCATTTCGCAGTTCCACTGGGGAAAGTTCCGTCAGCAGGTAAAGCACTGACAGGTAAATCATCACCTTCCCAGACCATGATTTTCCCAAGAACATTCTCTACAAATTCGGGTTTGATGATTGGTAATTGGTGATTGGTGATTGGTAATTGGTAATTCTCCTTTTTGGGAATTTCGATTTCATGCAGATTTTCTAGAGTATTATCTACAGCTTGTAGGTTCATACGGACGATTTCTGCACCTTTTTTACCATAGGTTTTTTCTATGGCTTGTTTGATTTTAGCAATTGCTTCTTTTTCTGGTAAAACTCCTGCTAAAGCAAAGAAACATACCTGCATGATAGTATTAATTCTTCTGCCCATGCCACTATTTTTTGCAACTTGACTGGCGTTAATAGTGTAAACTTTCAGATTTTTGTTGATGATTTGTTTTTGGACTTTTGGTGGTAGATTTTCCCAAACTGTATCTGCATCATAAGGACTATTTAACAGCAAAGTTGCCCCCGGTGCAGCAGCTTTTAAAATATCAATACTTTCCACAAATCCCCAATGATGACAACCGATGAAATTAGCTTTATCTATCAAATAAGTTGAACGAATTTTTCCAGTTCCAAAACGCAGGTGAGAAACTGTCATGGAACCAGATTTTTTGGAATCATAAACAAAGTAACCTTGGGCGTTATTTTCTGTACCTTCACCGATAATTTTGATAGAGTTCTTATTTGCACCAACTGTACCATCTGAACCCAAACCATAAAACATAGCGCGAACTACATGATCTGGTTCTGTAGAGAAATTGGGATCAAAATTCAAAGAAGTGAAACTGACATCATCCTTAATACCAATAGTAAAATGATTTTTTGGTTTAATTTGAGTGAGATTATCAAAAATACTCTTCACCATTGCTGGAGTAAATTCTTTAGAAGAAAGTCCATATCTACCACCCACTATTTTTGGAAATGTGGTTTTTTTCCAGCCTTCATAAATAGCTGTCACCACATCTAAATATAATGGTTCTCCGGCGCTTCCCGCTTCTTTAGTTCTGTCAAGAACAGCAATAGATTTAACACTATTTGGTAATGCTTCTATAAATCTAGCTACATCAAAAGGGCGAAAAAGTCGCACTTTAACAACTCCAACTTTTTCCCCTTGGTTATTTAAATAATCTACGGTTTCATGAACAGTTTCACAACCAGAACCCATAATCACAATTACTCTTTCTGCATCTGGTGCGCCATGATATTCATAGAGTTTGTAATATCTACCTGTGCGTTCCCCAAATTTATCCATAATCTTTTGGACAATATCAGCACAATGGTGATAATAAGGGTTTGCACCTTCACGAGATTGAAAATAAACATCGGGGTTTTGGGCTGTTCCTCGTAATACTGGTTTATCTGGAGTTAAACAGCGTTGACGATGTGCAGATATTAATTCAAAAGCAATAAGTGCTTGTAAATCTTCATCTGATAATAACTCAACTTTCTGCACTTCATGGGATGTTCTAAACCCATCAAAAAAGTGCATAAATGGTACTCTTGTTTCTAGGGTTGCAGCATGAGAGATTAAAGCAAAATCATGACTTTCTTGGACAGAAGCTGAACATAAAAAAGCGAAGCCAGTCGCTCTGGCAGCCATAACATCACTATGATCACCGAAAATAGATAAGGCGTGTGTAGCTAAAGATCGGGCAGAAACATGAAGGACAAAACTTGTTAATTCTCCCGCAATTTTGTATAAATTGGGAATCATTAATAACAAACCTTGGGAAGCAGTGAAAGTTGTACTTAATGCCCCTGTTTGTAATGCCCCATGTACCGCAGCAATTGCTCCTCCTTCACTTTGCATTTGGGTGACACTGGGAACAGTACCCCAAAGATTTGGTTTATTTTCCGACATCCAAGCATCAGCCCATTCACCCATTGCTGAAGATGGGGTGATAGGATAAATAGCAATTACTTCATTTAATTTATAAGCTACACGCGCAACGGCTTCATTACCATCAATTGTGGCATAATATTTGTTCATGATTTTTCTTCCTGTGTCTTTTCTGGTTGTTTAAACTGTATGCAGAGAAACCAAAAAGATAAGCATTGTAAATAGCTAAACTCAGGAAGTGAATTTGTGCTATTTCCTACATTTTTATTAATTGCAAATTATTAATTATGAATTATGACGACTTATAGCCAATATTTTAAAGATTAGCAGGTAGTAAATATCCTATCTATATTAATATTAATATTGTACTCACTATCTATCATCTTTGATTTATCAAGGTTTGAGGATTCTCATGGGGTGGAGGTGCGGGAGGTTTTTAAACGCAGAGGTTTACAGAGGTAAGCGCTGAGATTCGCTGTAAGTAGTAAGGGCTTTAGTCCTATCAAACCTAGCAAAAAAGCGATAAATCGCTCAGTAAAACAAAAATTTTATTTCGTGGGCTGTTAGAAAAAGCACTAAGTCTACAAATTTTAGATCAACTATTTGAACGCACTGCGAAAAATCAGTAGTTTCGGAAAATTGTTGTATAAATCCCAATTTAACCAGATATTTCGTCCTTAGGATGTTAAACTGCTCAACCTGCCTGTATGATGGATGTTTCACTTATAACAGTCAAGTCCATTCAGTATAAAAAGGTTATACATAGCCTGCAATACGATTAATTATGGAGGAAGACAAGATGTCACAAAATCCAGGGTTATACATTTTACTTGTTAGTGTTCATGGTTTAATTCGTGGTAACAATCTAGAGTTAGGAAGAGATGCTGACACTGGTGGACAAACAAAATATGTAGTGGAGCTTGCTTGCACATTAGCCAAAAACCCAGAAGTAGAAAGAGTTGATTTAGTCACTCGGTTGGTAAATGACCCAAAAGTGAGTTCTGACTATGCTCAACCAATAGAAATTCTCTCAGACAAAGCCCAAATTATTCGTCTTGCCTGTGGTCCTCGCCGCTATCTCCGCAAAGAAGTTCTCTGGCCGCATTTAGATACCTTTGCAGATGAATTGCTTAGACACATTCGCAAAGTCGGAAAAATACCAAATGTGATTCATACACATTATGCTGATGCTGGCTATGTAGGTTGTCGAGTTGCTGGCTGGTTAGGAACGCCCCTTGTACATACGGGTCACTCCCTCGGACGTGTTAAGCAGCAACGATTACTAGAACAGGGAACAAAACAAGAAACCATTGAAGATCACTTTCATATCAGTACGCGAATTGAAGCAGAGGAAACTACCCTTGGTAGTGCAGCCCTAGTGATAGCTAGTACTCATCAAGAAGTTGAGCAGCAGTACAGCATTTATGACCACTATCAACCACAAAGAATGGTGGTAATACCTCCAGGTGTAACTCTAGAGCGTTTCTATCCAGCAGCAGATAATTGGCAGCAACCACCGATTCAAAAGGAATTAGAGCGTTTTCTTAAAGAGCCACAAAAGCCGATCATCATGGCAATTTCTCGCCCGGCTATTCGTAAAAATGTGAGTAGTCTCATAAAAGCTTATGGCGAAGATCCTGAACTGCGTAACTTGGCTAACCTGGTAATTATACTAGGCAAACGCGAGGATATCATGACGATGGAATCAGGACCACGCCAGGTATTTATCGAGATATTGCAATTAATAGATCGCTATGATCTTTATGGTCATATCGCTTATCCCAAACATCATAATGCTGACGATGTCCCCGATTTATATCGATTGTCTGCTCAAACACGAGGAGTTTTCATCAATCCCGCATTGACCGAACCATTTGGGCTAACTCTAATTGAAGCAAGTGCTTGTGGTGTCCCCATTATTGCTACTGCTGACGGTGGTCCAAGGGATATCCTCTCAGCTTGCAAGAATGGGCTACTGATTGATCCTCTGAATATTCAAGAAATACAAGATGCTTTGCGAACTGCTCTGACAGATACTGAAAAATGGCAACGCTGGTCTAGCAATGGCTTGGTTAATGTCTGCAAACATTTCTCCTGGGATAGTCACGTAGAACAATATCTGGAGCAAGTGCATTTATTTCCTCAACGACGAGTTCAATCTCTACTGAGTCCCCTGAGTGCATCTCCAGCAACCGACCATCCAGATTGGAATATACCTGAGAGAAACCACCTACCAATTGCTGATCGTTTCCTCGTATGTGAAATAGATAACACATTATTAGGTGATGAAGAAGCCTTGCAACAGTTAATTGCGCGAATTGAGAATGAGGGCAATACAACAGGAGTTGGTATTGCAACAGGTCGCAGCCTCAAAAGTACCTTGAGTATGTTGGAGAAATGGCGATTTCCAATGCCGGATTTGCTAATTACATCAGCAGGTACTGAAATCTACTATGGACCTCAGGTTGTACTAGACACAAGTTGGCAAAAACACATTGGTTATAATTGGAAATCCAATATCATTCATGAAGCGATGAAGGATATTCCGGGAGTTGAATTACAGCCACAAGAAGCTCAAGGTAAATTTAAAATCAGCTATTTTGTGGATGAAGAAAAATCGCCTAGTTTCAGAGAAATTATCCGTCATTTACGTCGCCATCAACTTCCTGTTAAAGGCATTTATAGCCGTAATATGTATCTTGACTTAGTTCCTATTCGCGCTTCTAAGGGAGATGCAATTCGTTATGCGGCTTTGAAATGGGGTTTACCTGTTCAACGGTTCTTGGTGGCAGGGGCATCAGGTAATGATGAATCTATGCTGGCGGGTAATACATTAGCCGTTGTAGTAGGGAATTACAGCCAAGAAATTGAAAAGCTGCGAGGCTGTCCACAGATTTATTTTGCTCAGGGGCATTATGCTTGGGGCATTTTGGAAGCTTTGGATTATTATGACTTTTTTGGCAATTTGTCTCAAACCAAATCTGGATAAAACTTTCTTTTAGTGGGGACGCTGCGCGTTGGCGCAGCCTCGCCTTTGGCGAAATGTATGATTTGGACATGGGTCAAGGGTGTAGCTTACATAGGACTTACGCAAGTGTCACACTAAAAATCTGTTGTAGGGTGCTTTACTACTGCATAAATCTTGCAAATAAACAGATTGTTGATATCTGACGCACCCTACCAATGTGCCAGTTGCGTAAGTCCTGTTACAGTGGGTCTATTTCCAGTAAAGTTTTACAATAGGGGTTGCTGATAGCGTAGCGTGGCGTTAGCCAAATAAAACCAAAAACCACAAAAATCAAAGGGTTGAGACTGATAAACAGGAAAAAAAGTGTAAGCTTTGATAAGGTGGGAACTTAAAAACCTGGCATTTAATTCCTACTCAAAGGAAAAATTGTTCCCATCCAACTCTTGAAACTGTTACCTGTCATATCATGTCCGGTTGAATACTTATCATTTAGACTGACGCTCAAGACAGAGAGATGCTCTTACGCGGAGATTTTTTTTGACAAGTGATTAGTCGGACATGATATCACTTGTTAAGAGTCACCTACCTCCACAAAAAGACTTTCTCAGCAAACCCTACAATATTTTTGTATATGGATATAATTATAGATAAATATTTAATGCACAATACTTTTTTATACAAAAATGTCTAATCCAGTAAAAACCTCAAATGAATTAACAAAACTGTCCACCGAAAAGGAAAGAGAAGAAAGACTCATGCAAGATGTTCTCCTCTTGTTAGAAAATTTAATTGAGAGGGAGGAAACTACAATTAAGTCGATCTTGAACTGTCTCTACGATGTAGGAGCAACTAACCTGATTAATCAAAAGGTTCAGTTTCACACTCTCAATAGAACGCTAAAAGTAATTTCCAAAATGTCTAAATCGACATTCAGGATGATTGCTTGGCAATGGTTCAAGAAGAATTGCCCTGACTTAATTGCTAATTGGCTGCGAAGCAAAATTGAGTTCAAAATAGTAGAAACGGCAAAAGTAGAAATAGTCAGACAAAATCAGGATACCAATCTAAATTCTCTTTCCCAGACTCAATATCAAACTTACCAAACTTACGAAGTGAAACATCTTCGTTCCCAGGTAAAATTGCTCACGAGTATTTTAATTGGTGCAGCTACTGTGTTATCTGGTAGCTTTGTTTGGGCAGGTTACTTGTTAGAGCAATCTCATCTAAAAGTAGTGGAAGAACTGCAAACTCAGGTCAAAATATTAGAAGCTAATGTTAACAAGCCCTAAATATTGATTTAGCCTTAAATGCTAGTGAAGCAATTCAGTCACATTTTAGCGATAGAACTTACTGCATTTTATATTTATTGTCGATGCTTATCCCAGTCAAATGATTGATTTTCTGAACGACTATTGCGCCAAGTTATATTCCCATTCAGCGTGTTAAGTAAGGTTTGCTCAACCACCTTGTTGAGATTTTCCCAGGATATATCTTCACGTTGCAGTAATACTCTTAATCCTTCCAAAGCAGTCTGTGCAGCCTGATCTTCTAAAAAATTTAGTGGCTCGTTAATGCGGAGAGGATCTCGTTGTACAGCTGCAAGTCCCTGACGTACAGCTGTAGAAATTTTCTGGTACAAGTCTGTTTTGCCATAATGCCATTGCCTCTGCCACCCTCGTTTACTAGTAGCATAGAGACATGGCAAGCGATTTAATGCATAAGCAACTACTTCCGATGCTTTAATGTAATTGGCAGTTTTTAAGGGTAAGGATTGAATTTGTTTTTCTACTTCCTCTACAACTAGCATTTCCATCACATTTCGAGAATTTTTTATGAATGAATGCTGTTTATGCGCCTGAATAGACGCATTAAGTGATGAATTAAAGTTGGACATAAGGCTTTTTAGTAAATTGACTTTAATTTCAATTTGAGATAAAGTTATGAAGTGGATTTGATGAAAAAATAAATATTTTTCGCCAAATTATTTAGTAAATCTCAACATAGCATTTGATCGTAATTATTGTAAGTGCGGATATCACGGATTTTTTTATCAAAATATTAATTTGATAGATAGAAGAGAGTAAATCCATAGATAAAGCTTTAGTTTTAATAAAAAAATCTATCTATAGAGATAGAGTTGGTGAATCGGGTGATGAAAATCAATAATAGTATCTTCATAGTATCTTCCCAACCCTTATTTTTTGAGCGACTTACACGTTGCGTACTTTTGTAAACCACTATTGCGTCTACAAGTCCGAACATGTGCCCACACAAGTGTCCTGCTGTGTATGAGCTTAAATTCATGATTGCAACTCAAAATACTTTATATAGCAACAGACAAGGCGGTTAGGACATCAACCAATGCTAAAACTTAGACACCAAAAGAGTTTTAGCACTGTCACCTGTCACCTGTTAAGAGTCACCTGCTATAAGTAGCAATACCTTGTCCAAATCAAAAAAAGTCTTGATTTGTAGCGACTGTCTTGACAAATATGATCCCATTTGATTGCTGTTGCCGTAGCTCTATTTGTTTGTGTGAGCAGGGAACAGGAAAGAGGGGAGTTGTCCTTATGGTGCAAGATGATGACTACAGACAGGATGCTAAAAGCTGAATATTCAAGCTGACTAACGATTTTCAACCAGTTGTAGGGTGCTTTACTACTGCATAAATCCTGCAAATAAACAGATTGTTGATATCTGACGTGGTTGGTGAGCTTGCCGAACCACACCCTACCAATGTGCCAGTTGCGTAAGTCCTGTAAAAGCTGAATATTCAAGCTGACTAACGATTTTCAACCAGTAATTCCGTAACAAATAAAGTTTTGTTGCAACTCTTAATATTTTATTTGCCTTTTTCCCGCCAACTGCTTGGTAGACTGAACTTTATACATAATGTAATTATTGTCCTTAGCTGCACCTTGTGAGAGCATAAGCTTTGGCTTTCTGGTGTACTCAAAAATTAAGAAAAACACTCATGGCAGTCAAGACATGGTAGATTCCCTAAAAAAACCAGGCTTTGAAGAAATGCGTCCCGGGATTAAAGTCCCGTCAAAAGAAAGCCTCTTAACACCCCGCTTTTACACAACGGATTTCGATGAAATGGCTCGGATGGATATTTCCGTCAACGAAGACGAGCTAAAAGCCATCCTGGAAGAATTTCGTGTTGACTACAACCGCCATCACTTTGTCCGAGATTCCGAATTTGAGCAATCCTGGGATCATATTGATGGGGAAACTCGCCAATTGTTCGTTGAATTTCTCGAACGTTCCTGTACAGCAGAGTTTTCCGGCTTTTTGCTCTACAAAGAACTCGGCCGGCGCTTGAAGGATACAAGCCCTCTATTGGCTGAGTGTTTTAACTTGATGTCACGAGATGAAGCGCGTCATGCTGGGTTTTTAAACAAGGCAATGTCAGACTTTAATCTGTCCTTAGATTTAGGGTTTTTGACCAAGAGCCGTAGTTATACCTTCTTTAAGCCCAAATTCATCTTTTACGCTACTTATCTTTCTGAGAAGATTGGTTATTGGCGCTATATCACAATTTATCGCCATTTAGAACAACATCCTGAAGACCGGATTTACCCAATTTTCCGCTTCTTTGAGAATTGGTGTCAGGATGAAAACCGTCATGGCGATTTCTTTGATGCCGTCATGAGAGCGCAGCCACAAATGCTCAATGACTGGAAAGCCAAACTATGGAGTCGGTTCTTCCTGTTGTCAGTGTTTGCGACAATGTATCTCAATGACATCCAGCGCAAAGATTTTTATGCTTCTCTGGGCTTAGATGCGAGAGAATATGACATCCATGTGATTAAGAAGACTAACGAAACCGCAGGTAGAGTCTTCCCACTGATGCTAGATGTAGAAAATCCAGAGTTTTATCAGCGTTTGGATGTTTGTGTCAAAAATAACGAAAAATTGACTGCAATTTCCAACTCTGGCACTCCGAAATTCCTGCAATTCTTCCAAAAAGCTCCAATTTACCTATCTCATGGTTGGCAGTTATTAAAGCTTTACTTGATGAAACCCATTGATGCGGTTTCTGCTCATGGTCAAGCTCGCTAATTTAGACTAGTTTTACAAAAACTTTGGTGGTTCTGTGATCTACAGAGCCACTTTTTTTGTTTTCATCAGTATATTTAGGGAGCAAATTACAGAAAGTCAGCGTCAGCAGTAGTATAGCAATCCTAAATTCTTTTCTCGTTCCCATGTTCTGTATGGGAATGAACTTTTTTCTCGTTCCTATACTCTGTATGGGAATGAACTTTAGAAGGCTCTGCCTTAACGTGATAGTAGAGTCAGAGCCTCTGTGATAGCATTCCCAGTCAGAGACTGGGAACGAGATAACAAATAGCAGTTCCATATAGCAAGTAAAAATTAAATGTATAATTTAATGCACAAAACTTTTAAAAGTAAATTGCCACTCCTGTTGACTTTCTGCCTATTTACTAACTTTCTACCTGCCTCTGCTGCGGTTGTATGTCCAGCAAATCGCTCTGAAAAAGACCATAAAATAGCCGACCGCTATGATAGAGATGGAGATAGAGGAAGCAATGGACGGGCTGGTCGAGATGGTCGCAGTGGTCAAAATCAAACTATATCTGCTGATGGTACACCTGTAAATCTTGATTTGTCGGGTCAAGATGGTGAAGACGGGGAAGACGGAGAACGTGGTTCTCGACCTCGCTGTAGAGAAGAACGTGAAAACGTCAACTACAACATCAATGCACCAGATGGTAGTGTTGGTGGTGCTGGTGGTAAAGGTGGAGATGGGGGTAATGGTGGCTCTCTCACCGTCTATTACAGCAATTTGGCTGATTTAAAGAAAATTTTTGTTCGCGCTGTTGGGGGACAAGGTGGACGCGGTGGACAAGGTGGTAGAGGAACAGCAGGTTGTAACTGTCGTCGTCGGAGTTGGGAAATAAAAACCTGCACAGGAACTCCCGGTAGTCCCAATTATAAGTGTACTAATCAAGTTTACAGATGTTACGATGGCAGCGATGGACGTGATGGTAGTTATGGTCAAGACGGTAAGCTAGGACGCTTAGGAAGTTTAAGTCTAATTAACAGCAAAGAACCTTTGAAGGATGATACACCAACTTTAAAATTAGCAATTGGTGAATTAGCAAATAAACAGTTTAACCTTTCCAAAAATAAATGGCAGCAGCGACAAGGAGCAAATTCTCTGTTAGCTGTTGGTTCTGTAATTGCTGATGAATATCGAGAGTTTGAAAAGCGGCTAGAAGGAACTTTTAAATTAATTTGGCAAGAGAAACAACCCATTACCAGCTTTGCTAATCAAACTGCAACATTAAATTTAAATAACAGTGAACAAGTAGAAGTTACTTTTCCTGAAGATTTGTGGGTTGATGGTAATGCCACAAATCAGGGTAAATTGACAGAGTTTACTGTTAATTATGCAATTCCCAAAAAAGAGGTGACACGGTTAGCAGTAGCTGAGTTTGCTGATTCAGGACAAAACCTCAATTTGAAAATTGTTGATTTAGCTGCAAAATCTGATTTAATTAATACTCAATTTCGGGTTAAATATCGGGCAAGAGACAATTTTTCTGGTTCTTTTGACTACCAAACTTTCTATGAAGGAGAAATTCCATCCACACTTGTAACTCGTGATTATAACCGTTTTACCCTGGCTTTAGGTAAGCTCAAAATTCCTAGAGAGGCGCTGCAATCGGGTACAAATGTGGACATTAAATTAGTGGCAATTCGTTCTTTAGGGGGACGTTCTGCACAACAAACTCTTAATTGGCAAGGTGCAATTCGCAAGATGAAATAATTTATGAAAATCAAATTTATGGTGATTGTTTTTTACCTTTATCTGTAACCATTTGCGAGAGAATATAGCTAGTGAAATCCAGCAACTGATCTAACAAAACGCCAATAATAGCGATATAGAGTATGCACTCAAGAATGTATTTACCGTTGCCAGTTTTATAAGCATTCCAAGCCAAAAAGCCAAGCCCTTTTGAGCCGATGAGCATTTCTGTGGCAATGACTGTAAACCAAGCTATCCAAAGGCCAATTCTCAAAGCTTTGAATATATGATAGATAGCTACACGAAAGTTATTATCTTGTTTGCGAAATTGTTGGATACCTGTTGCTGTTTCAATGATAATTGACCAGAAGACACCAAAAAAAACAACGAACACAGCGGAAGGTTCTTTCTCTTTAAATACAATGAGCGCCAGAGGTAAAAATGCTATAGCAGGGATGCTATTGGGTATTTGAAATATCCGCGTAAATAGCTGATAAACTATACCATTAATACCAATGATAAAACCGATAAACAGACCCAGAACAGCAGCAGGAATATAACCTACAAACAACAATTGCAAGGTAGCTAAAACGTCTAACAAGATACTATTTTCCATTCCTCAGTTATGATCTGAAACGGCTGGGGAATAAATACGAAAGCAATAATACTCAATAGCTGCGGAAAGGAAAACTCAAAAGCAGATGAAATATCCTAACTAAAATTTATCATTAAAGAAAACTTTAATAAAGAAATTAAATAATCTTTCAATAATTGAGTGTCATGAAAATAAGACAAACGTAAAACTGTACCTGATTTAACAAAATTATTTATGTAAAAGCAATTATCAATAATATAGCAATCCTAAATCATGCATAAAAACCAGACTTTATTTACTCTGTGTCCTCTGCGTCTCTGTGGTTCGTTAAACAAAAATAATTTCCACACACAAAATAGAACAGCTATATATAAATTATCAAAGATGAAATTGTCTCATGGGAATTTCATCCTTCATATTTTTGGAATTATTTCCCTAAATTACGTTTCATTTGTTCTAACTCGTCTTGAGTTTCCCAACGCTGAAATGTATCTTCTAAATCGTCAAAACTATTAGGTGAAGTTTGCCAAGCATTGGTTTCTAAACGCTGCTGAGTTTGAGTCTTTGCACGCGCTGTCTGTGCTTCAGTGGCTTTAGCTTGTACTTCTTGACGACGCTGCTGAATTTTGCGTAGAAGTTCCTGAGATTGGATAATGCGTTCTTTTAAACCCTGCATTTGTCCCCAACGCTGATTTCCTTCGCGCAGAAGTGCGTCTTCTCTATCTTGTGCTGCTGTGGCTAAATCCTGTCTACCTGAGGCTTTGGCCTTTTGTACGCGAATGTGCCAACGTTGGATTTCTTGGGCTGTGGAGAGAATGTCGTCTTGCGATCGCTTCTCCTGTAATTGTAACTCAGCAATCAACTTTAAAGTATCTTCTTCTTGCTCTCGTAGCTGTTCTAACAGCATTTCTAATTCCAAATGGGGATTATTACGCAAGAATTCTTCTAAACGTTCTTCTAAAAACCGACTTAAATCATCAAATAAGCCCACTGTCAAAACTCCAAATGTTAGGTGTGTAACTATTTTATTGTAATCATTTTTATCGTGGGTGATAAAGTAAATTATTTTTACTACCGAATTACTTATCTCATTGCTACTTTAATAAATCGAAGTTTTACAATTGCACTATACTTAATCATACTTTGATGGTGTATACATGAATGAATGCAAAATTCTTAGTTGATGCCAATCAACTAATTAAAATTTTGACGCTACTACAAATAGGAAAATAATCATATTAAATTGCATAATTTTGTATCATCATTATCTAAATTTCCTGAGATTTGCCTTTTCTACCTATAGTTAGCAAGGGTGTGAGATTGTGCAGTATCAACCAATCCTTTTTGATCTTAATTATTAATATAGAATTAGAGATAATAGCGGTGATTGAGATATGCGATATCAAGTCAAGTTAAATAAAATAGATAAAGTCTATGCTATCTGGTGTCCTGCTTTACCTGGATGTTGGACAGTTGGAGAAACGGAACAAGAGGCTTTAGATAAGATGAAATATGCTATTCAAGCATACCTAGAAACTGCTGATGAAGTTAGTAAAAATTCTGAATTTTATTATGTAGAAGTTAGATAATACTAATTAGTAAAAATGCGTATTCATTAATTCGATAATTATCTAAAGTGGTGTCACCCAATAGGTAATACCGTTAACAGTTTTATTCCTCAACCCAAACTTAGGTAAATCCTCTTCATTCCAACCAAGATAAGTCCAATGAGGAAGATCATTTTCGACAGTCTGAAACCAACCATTTTGATTTAAGGCTTGTCTCTGTGCTGCGCTAGATACCCGTAAATCAATCGCTAATCCCCAGAGATGTTGTGAAGTTCCTGGAGGTGCAACTGTACCCAAAATTTTTGTTTCTTTACCTTGTTTTACTTGTGATAAAGTTTGACTATTAGTGTATTTTTGCCAAAATCGTAAATTGGTAGCAAAACTTCGCGTACAGTCACCAGAATATCCAGATTTAAGAGAAATTTTTTGCAAATGTCTAGCTTTATTAAAAGCTTCAGCAGCAACTTTTTGTAAATAACATTCTGTAGTTCCCTCTACTAAATCTACTCGCATATTACCCTGATATTCTTGGGTTTGTTGTTCATTCTCTAAGATAACTTTTGGTGGTAGTTTAATTTCTGGTTGTTGATTGATAAATACTGTACCGTAAGCACGCAGGATGATATATTCAAATGTATTAGGTTGGGGAAGATTTGCTATTTGATTGGTAATGGTAGCTAGAAACCGCTGTTGTTCGTCTAATTGCTGATTGGGAATAAATGGTGTAGATGGTATTGTATTGACATTATTTATTACTGCCGTATTTTCTAATGATTCATAGTAGTTAATGTCACTACTGGCAACTAGAGTCAAAAATATGAAAGTAATGATGGTAATAAAAGTTATCTTTCTTAAACGGCGTTTTAGTTGGGAATGACGTTTCATTAAAAAATTGATTGACAACTTGGTTTTAATTATATTACAGATTTTCAGAAATACTTAAAAAGGTATCGGCTCAATAAGTAGGGGTAGGAGAAAAAAATAAAGTCCGCGAGGGACACGCAATATCATAAAATATGAGACATGACGCAAAAATAGATTCGAGTCAGAAATCGGGAGAAGAAATACTGCAAACCATCGAGCCAAAAGGGATTGCAGACTAATCAATGCGTTGGACAGTAGAAATATTACTGAACCTAATAATATTGAACGAGTTGGTTCTCCTACTAAATTAGCAGCTAAATCCATAGCCTGTTTATGTAACTCTTGAATCTGACTCATTTTTTTTACTATGAACGCTAAAGGATTACTAAATTCAACAACCACGTTGGAGAAAATGATGATTGCAGGTTGGGGGACTTATAATTGCAGGTCGCTATATGTAGTTTTACCATTACATAAAAATAAAATTAACTGACATTAAAATCTGATAAATATTCACATCTTTTTCAACTAAACAGGCATGACCACTATGAGGTAGATTGATGATTTGGAAATTAGGAAAAATATTACTTAACCTTATTGCCTCTGCTTCTGAAGGTAAAAGTCGGTCATTTTTACTAGCAATTAGTAAAACAGGTTGAGTAATTTGAGTTAATTTCATTTCGTTCATTTCAAATTCCCTCATCAAAGTTAGACGCTGACTAGCAGTTGCTTTTGGTGCAGAACGGGTTGAGTTTAAAAGAGCTTTTTTAGCAGCAGGAGAAATACGATTTAAATTCGCTAAACAGGGCAAAGATATAAATGAAGATATTTTATAAAAAAAATTTGGTGTATAAGGAAATAACCGCGAACCTAAATTTAACCAAGGTACGCGATGAAATGAAGAAGCCGAATTAATTAAAATAATTTTTGTAAAAAGTTGAGGAAATCTTTCTAAAACTTTTATTCCTAAGCAACAACCAAATGATTCAGCACAGAGATAAACAGATGAGCGTGGTACTTTTTTGAGTTCAATTTGAGTCAAACTTGCTAATTCGTCTGTCATTTCATCCCAACTTGTTAAATCATCAGGTGGAATGACGAAACAACGGACATCAAAAGCAGCTTCTAAACCTGCTGTTTGAATATACATCAGTTCCTTACCAGTCTCATCCATTCCTGGTAAAAATACAAATAGTGGATAATTAGGTTGATATGATCGGGGCGTTAAAAAATAAGAATGACTACAAAGTTTAGATGGCATAGCTAACCTAATTTAGACAAGAGATAACTTTGAATAATTATCAAGATTTCCCAATCTAATCTAATATCTCCGATTCCGTGAAAGACAACTGCTTTCATTGTAAATACTCCTAATTCAAAAACTTGATATCTCAAAAAGTGATAGATGATAAATTTAGCTACTACCAACTACAACAAAATATTTAGGCAATAGATGAAGAAAACTTGTCAAAAAATCAAACTAATTAATGAAGCAATAAAGAATTTATTACAGAATACATTCCCTACGCATTGAACTAGATAGTATGGCTACTCCATACTTGGAGTTTCTTCAAATTGCACCATCATCAAAACAGCCGGCTCATCACCTACTGTTCCAGAGAGATGACCCTTATGGTCTTGCGCGTCTGCTTTTGTTCCCTGGTCTCCTCCAAATGAAATCTCACCACAACCCATCTCTACGCGCTTTCCGTCCATAGTCTCTACAAACCAGCGTCCAGACAACGGGATAATCCACTGTGGCTTGGGGTTTTCATGCCATTTTCCTAGCCATCCAACAGGTAACACAGTAAAAGTGACTGTAGCACCAGATTGCTTCAACTGAGACAGCCACTGAGGAGAGGTATCCGGTGCTATACCTTTTTGCACAAAGTCCTCAATTTGATGACGGGACTGGTGACTTACACCTTCTTCATCAGTCCAGACACGCCAGTAATCTATGATTGGTTTGTGAGATTGATTTTTCTGCATAATCATGACTCCCTTAAATTGAGCAGTTATTAACAAAAACTTTTCTATTTATAGGCTTGTAGTCAGCACTTTAGTTTTTAAATACTGAAGCCCTAAAATCTTGACTACAAACCCATTTGCATCTCAAAATTAATGCTATAGTCCACCAGATTATTCGTTTTTCTGTAAATGCCAATGTGGTTCGGCATTGGGAGCATCAGACTGATCAAGGGTAAACTTATATTCTGAAGAATTAGCATCCTCAACAATTTCGTGACGAGACTCTGTTACATCTTTAGTCATCGGCTGAATATTTTCCACAATATTCTTAGTTGAATCTGCCACATTTTTGATAGCAGGTTTGACATCTGCAACTGTCTCACTTACAGAGTCTGCTACCTCTTTAACAGCAGGTGTAACTTGCTTGGCTGTAGTTCTGATGATTTCTACTACGGCAGGTTTGACATCTGCAACTGTGTCTCTAACGGAGTCTGCTACATCTCTAACAGCAGGTCTGACCTCTTGTGCTGCACTCTTCACTCCTTCAACTACAGCAGGCTTACTTTCTTCAACAGTTTCCTTCACTTTATGGGCTACATCTACTATCTCTGGTCTGACATCTTCTACTGTATTTCTGACAGAATTGGCGATATCTCTAACCGCAGGTCTGGCTTCTTCAGCAATACCCTGAACTCCCTCGGCGATCGCGGGTCTGATATCTTCTACTGTATCTCTAACAGAACTAGCGACATCCTTAATCGCAGGTCTGACATCTTGCGCTGTATCTTGAACTGCTTCTCCGACACCTTCTACAGTTTCATTCACATTGCCAACTACATCTTTAACTTTGTCTCCGACACCTTCTACAGTTTCGGTAACACCCTCAGCCACACTTTTGGCTGCATCAACTATCCCTTCTACAGTTTTATTAACAGCTTCAGATGTACCTTTACCAACTAAAGCACCAGCGACAGCACCAGCGACAGCACCAATAGTTCCGCCAACTTGACGACCAACTACACCACCAATTGCTGCTCCAGCTATCCCAGCACCGACACCTGTACCTGACGACTCAGCCTGATGTTGCTCTGACTCTAAATTCTCTTGATGTTTAGCTAAAGGTTGTGTACTTTCAGTTAGGTCAATAACTTCGTCTCGTTTATTTAAAGATTGTTGATTTCCAGTCATAATTATTAATTCCTGATTTTAAGTTTTGATCTTGGTAAGCCTCCTATCATGCAAAAATGTCTTCAATGCTAATCCAGTCTCTGGGTCGTGCTTGGGTTGCATTTTTCTGGAGACTCCCACAAAATTAGTTACAGATTAAGACTTGACTACCCTGCACATTTCCATTTGGCATGGCAACAACAGGGGTATGAACACTTGCCGCAGTTTTAGCGATCGCTCGCCATAGGCATCGCTCACCATAGGCATCGCTTACCTTAATCATGTATCATCTTCACATAGCTATAACTCCATCTGAAGTAGGGCGAAACCAGCCCACACCTCTATCTTTGGAATACAAATTAACAAATTAATATGATGCGGCTGGTTGCTTTAAAGGTAAATAATAACCAGTGTGCATCGTCTGTATCTTATAAAGGCTTTTACCAGACGTGATATAGAGTACATGGTTTTCCTCTCCCCGACCAAAGGCAACATTAGTGGGGATGAAGGTGAGAGGGAGATGAGGAGCATTTTTCTAAATCAACTCCCTCACTTTATCTGACACAGCTGTGAGGATAATCTTTTCACGGTTAGGCTCACCCCGAATCAGAGATTCGGTAAACTTAGCGGCTTGACTTAGGGTAATTTTCGGAGGTAAAGGTGGCTCGTGGGGATCAACCACTGCCTCAATTATTACCGGACCTGGTGTAGCCAGTGCTTGATCAAGAAGATCACCACAAGTTGCAGCATCATCAATGGTGAAGCCAGTTGCACCGCAAGCACGAGCAAAGGCAGCATAATCCATTGGTTGTAGTTCGCAAGCATATTCTGGATTACCCAAGAACACCATCTGTTCCCATTTAATTTGACCCAAGGAGTTATTTTTGATGATGACAATCTTAATGGGGAGTTGATATTTAACACAAGTTAAAAACTCTGCCATTAACATCGAGAAGCCACCATCCCCAACAAAAGCCACGCATTGTCTTTCAGGATAAGCGACTTGAGCCGCGATCGCATAAGGCAAACCGCAAGCCATTGAGGCCATAGTTCCCGATACTGAGTGCATTTGACCCCGCTTGGCAGGAATTTGCCGCGCCCACCAAGTCGTATTTGTACCGGAATCAGCAGAAACAATCGCCGTGTCAGATAAACGTTTGCCCAACTCCCACGCCACCACCTGAGGTTTCATTGGCTTATCCTGTCGCGTACCCCTTTCTTCCATTAACTCCCACCAATCTTTCATCCCAGATTGAGCCTTTTCTAAAAAGCTCTTATCCTCTTTAGCTTCCACTAGTGAGAGAATTGCTTGTAAAATGCGACGGCTATCACCGACTAACCCCACTTCGACGGGATAACGCAATCCAATTTTTAGAGGCTCAATGTCAATCTGGATACCTCTTGCTTGTCCTGGCTTCGGTAAAAACTCCATGTAAGGAAAGGATGTACCTACCATAAATAAAGTATCACAGTCCTCCATTGCATCTTGGGATGGTTTAGTTCCAGTCAAACCGATTCCACCTGTAGTATAGGGACTGAAATCTGGTACAGCTGCTTTACCCAACATTGCTTTGATAATTGGTGCGCCTAGCTTTTGTGCCAGTTGTTCTAATTCATCTGTTGCCTTTAAAGCTCCGCGACCAGCAAAAATCACAATTTTCTTGCCAGCATTGAGTATGTCCACCGCACGCAATAAATCATGCTCACCGGGCAGTTGGGCGCTACTACCTCTCACATCAGATGTATGATGGAGAACGTTGTGCATGGAATGCTTTCTTGTCACCTTCTCCGTTTGGAAATCAATGGGAAAGGTGATATGAGCTACACCACGTTTAGAGATAGCAGCACGGCAAGCTAAATCTGCAATAGTCTCGATATGGTCAGGCCCCATGACACGAGTATTATAGACCGCAACATCCATAAATACTTTGTCAAGGTCTACATCTTGCTGGGAGTGAGTATCAATTAAATCATGGAAGTGTTGACCTGTAATTGCCAACACTGATTGACCATCCATTTTCGCGTCATAAAGACCATTAATCAGATGCAGACCACCCGGACCTGATGTTGCTAGACACACACCCAATTTACCTGTGTATTTAGAGTAGGCACAAGCCATAAAAGCTGCTGCTTCTTCATGACGTACCTGGATAAAGCGGATTTTGTCCTGACGCTGGCGCAATGCTTCCATGACACCGTTAATACCATCGCCAGGAATACCAAAGATAGTATCGACACCCCAATCAATGAGGGTGTCAACGAGAACGTCGGATGCTGTAGTTGCCATGTTTAATTTCCTAAGACTTTAGTGCTTTTTAAACGTGGTGTCGCATTTACATCAAGTTTGTGACAGTGTAAAAATTCTTTTGCAAGCTTTCTTTCATGTTGAGATTGATTTTTCTCACCTACATCTGGCATTGGGGAGAGACTCATACTCATTTGTGAATTGAAGGTTGAAATTTAAACGCAGAGGTACGCGGAGGTAAGCGCAAAGGTACGCGGAGAATTCACTGCGAACTTATGCAAGGCTGTACTTAGCTTTTTTCATTGCCAGGCTTTGACTTTGGGATATTCGTATTTATCTAGAGATTCAGGTTTCATCTGGATGCTGAAGCCGGGTTTGCTGGGTGGCATATAATGACCGTTTTGAATTGTGACTGGATCTAAAAAGTTTTCGTGTAAATGTTCGACATATTCGATGAAACGATTTTCGAGAGTGCCACTGACACAGATATAGTCAAAGATGGATAGATGTTGGACGTATTCCGGTAGTCCAACTCCGCCGCCGTGAGGACAAATAGGTAGACCAAATTTTGCTGCCATTAACAACACTGCTAGGACTTCGTTAACGCCACCCAAGCGACAGGCATCAATCTGACAAAAGTGAATGCCACCAGAACGGATAAATTGTTTGAAAAGGATGCTATTTTGGCATTGTTCGCCAGTTGCTAATTTGATTGGCGAAATCGCTTTGGCAATTTCCACATATCCCTGAATATCATCAGGACTGGTTGGTTCTTCAATCCAAAATGGTTGATATTTGGCTAATTGTTGGATGTTTTCTATAGCTTCGCTAATTTCCCAAGCTTGATTAGCGTCCATCATTAATTTGCAATCGTAGCCAACTTCCGAGCGAATGATTTCCGCACGCCGAAAATCATCTTTTAAATCGCCGCCAATCTTAATTTTGAAATTCTGCCAACCTTCGGCTAGAGCATCATGGCAAATAGAGCGCAGTTTATCATCAGAGTAGCCCAACCAACCTGCGGCTGAGGTGTACGCTGGGTAGCCCGATTGTTGAATTTTTTGAATGCGATCGCTCCGTGTGGGAAACTTGTCTTGAAAAATTGATAGCGCCTCTTCTGGCGTTATCATGTCAGTAATATATTGGAAGTCTAAACAGCGCACAAGTTCTTCTGGCGACATCTCTGATAATAGCCTCCAGAGTGGCTTACCCTCGACTTTGGCATAGAGATCCCAGACTGCATTCACTATCGCGGCTGTCGCTAGATGAATCACACCTTTTTCTGGACCCAACCAGCGTAGTTGGCTATCGCTGGTAATATGTCGCCAGAATTCGCCCATATTTTTTGTAAAGGACTCTAGTGTGTGTCCTACAACCAAATGGCTTAAATCCTTTTCGGCTAAGACACAGATATCGTTCCCTTCGCCGATGGTGAAAGTCATACCGTGACCTTCTAAACCGTCTGGATGGTCTGTTTGCAAAATCACGTAAGCGGCTGAGTAGTCAGGTGATTTATTCGTTGCATCCGAACCTGTGAGAGTCCGGGAGGTGGGGAAACGAATATCGCGTGCTACCAGATTGACAATTTTGGTAGACATAAATTTGCTCTGACTAAATAGTTATTTATCCGTCAATTGAAACAAAGTCATGATGTACGGCCTTCTTCCCTATGGAGGCGATCGCTGTCCGCCTTGCGGCTGTACATCTACATTACTTCTTTAATTTTTTTACTCAGTAGCCACCAATTTACCGGGTAACTAGTAAGAAAACCGCAGACCATACCAATCTGCATCATCAACCAAAATACGGGATTATTCGGGCGTAAGGTTTCTGGTGAGAAAAGAAGAAAAAATGCAATCGCCATCCAGCCATACATCCCAACTTGCCATGCTGTTAATGAGAGGGTATCCGCTTTCACCGCCGCTTTCAAACCTTCACCCATCGAGAGATCCCGCATCGGTTTAATGGTGAAATATTGAAAAGCAATACCAAAAAGAAATGCGACAATATAATCTAATACCCAAGTACCAAGAATGTGGCTACCAAAGATGACAATTGGCACGAAAAAAACGAACCATTCAGCAATAATATCTCCTAAAGTACAACCACTGCCGCAATGGCTTGCTCCTACACCAACACTTTGCCAAAATGGTTTTTTCTTATTGGGAGGTTCTTCGTCTCGTTCTTTAGCTCTTTGAACTCGTTGCTTGGTACTTAATCGACCTATTTTGTAATAAGCATAAAGCCCCAATGGACCTGACCACAAAGCTGTAACTGGCCAAACTACTTGCATAATCCACATATTTTGTGGATGTTTAGTCAAGATATCAAGCGCAATAATCAAAGAGCAAATGCCAGCAGTGATTAATGAAATAATCGCTAGATTGTCAAGCCATTGGGGCATACTAATATTCTCCTGCGCTCAAAGAGTTTTTAATTATCTAAGTGACTGGAATATTAGAGCCAAAACATCTAACTCAGGTATGAAAATTTTAAATCTAATCAACTGCAACTGTATAATTATGCTCTTCCCATTTATTGCTATCAATCCAAAAGAAGGTAAAGATAATATCATGTCCGCCTAATCACTTATCAAAAAAAATTCTCCGCGTCCCCACGTCAGTCTAAATGATAAGTATTCAACTGGACATGATATAATTGACTGCTGCTGATGCTCAGAAACAGATATATCGACAAAATTTACTCGTAATTACGAATTAGTAATTAGTAATTATTTGGTCAATGCTTTCCAAGCAAATTGAGCCAATCCTGTGAGCAAATTCCAGTTATCTAGTTTGTTGCCGCGATTTAGGCTTTGATGTAACTGTCGCGCTACTTCAGTATTAATATCTGACTCAGTGATTTTGTTGTCTTCATCCTCTCGCTGAGGTTTTTCTTGATATCCCAAATAAGCCCCCAGTGCGACTAACGCGACACCAGTACCTAACGCTAAAACCAGCCAATCTTGATTTTCAGTTGCCCAAAGTTGAGTGCTATAATCCTGCGCTTGGTGATCAAATCTACCGTGCGCCCCGTGGTCTCCCGGTAATGGTTGCCACAAGTTACTTTGACGGTTATGGTTCTCTGGTTGTGCTGTCTGCTGGCTCTTATATCCAGTTTTACCAAGGTAGCGATCAAGTAATCCAGGGGCGACTTTTGTACCCAAGATGGCCTCGACTGTGGAAGTACCTACATAAAGTTCCCGCCGTTTGTGTGTTGCTGCCCAGACAATCGCTTCAGCCGCTACTTCTGGTTGGAAAATTGGCGGCACTGGCTGGGATTTATGAGGCATATTGTTCTTAATCCAGTCAAACTGCGGCGTGTTGACTGCGGGCATTTGTACCATTGTGATGTGAACATTGCTATGGTCATGATGCAGTTCGCAACGAATGGAGTCAGTAAAGCCGCGAATGGCAGCTTTCGCACCGCAATAGGCAGACTGTAAAGGAATTGAGCGATAGGCTAGGGCAGAACCGACTTGGACAATTGTACCGCGATCTCGTAGCTTCATCCGCCGCAAAGCTGCCATTGTGCCATGCACATATCCCAGGTATGTCACTTCGGTAACGCGCCGAAATTCCTCTGGGGTAATCTCTAAAAATGGCGACAAAATCGATGCCATTGCATCATTGACCCAAATATCAATAGGGCCAAACTCCTTCTCTACCATCGCCGCCGCCATTTCCACTTGTGCGGGATCAGATACATCCGTTGGTAGCACTAACGCTTTACCACCAGCCTTTTCGACTTCCTGACGCGCTCCATCTAACCCATCATGGCTACGGGCGACTAATCCGATGTGCGCCCCCCGCTTGGCAAATGCTTGGACGGTGGCTCTTCCTATACCGGCTGATGCTCCAGTAATAACAACAACTTCAGGTTTTGATACGCTCATATAATCTACTTTTTTGTGAATGATGATTGATGTTTTTTTAACTAGTAAAGTTTATTTTTTTTTACTTAATCTAATTTTTTTAAATCCCTTAAAGACGTATTTGCTGTTAACTATTCCCATATATTAGGCACAGATAGTCATATAAATATGAGAGTTAATTAGTATTTTTGAGAATATTTTCCACTACTCGATAAAGACTTCGTTTCAATAAATACTTCAATAAATATTTGTTTAATTTCAGAATGTTTCTTCTGACAAATTTTAGCTTCTAAACTCTCTACAGCTAATGCTATTTACTCATCTGATAAATCCTGAGCAAACTCAATTTCTACAGGACTTACGCAACTGGCACATTGGTAGGGTGCGTCAGATATCAATAATCTAGTTATTTGCAGGATTTATGCAGTCTGACGCACCCTACAACAGATTTTGAGTGTGACACTTGCGTAAGTCCTATTCTAAATTGAGAAATATTTACTTACTATGTAACGAAAAGTAAAATCTCCCAAAACCTCTTCTCTGTTCCCTGTTCCCTGGTTCCCTGTTCCCTTGTCATAACGACAATTTTTAACGCCAACCTACTTATAAACTTGTAATTCACCGTCTTGATGGGTAACTTCCCATTGTGTTTGTTCACCCTCTCGCCAAAAACGCAGTGACACTTTAACATCTCCTACAGCTAGATTTTTCAGTTCTAAATCTGGTAAGCACTCCGGGAGATGAGGCTGTACTTTTAATTTATGTTGTGGTGCATTGGCTTCGAGTCCTAAAATGCTGCGAATCAGAAGTAAAATTGAGCCAGCAGCCCAAGCTTGGGGTATATTGGCATCTGGATAAGGAACAGGAAAGTTATTGTCTTGGCGTTCAATTCCGGCAAATAATTCCGGCATTCTTCCAGCTTGAAAATAACTAGCAGCCGCAAAAATTCCTTCAGCAATGCGATTAACTTCTTGGTGATAACCGTATCGCTTCAAGCCAGCCGCAATGATAGAGTTATCGTGAGGCCAGACACTACCGCGTTGATAACTAATGGGGTTATACCCTTGATTTTTAGCTGAAAGGGTTCGTACACCCCAACCACACCACAAATCTGCTTGAAAAAGTCGCTCAACTAGCTTTTTCGCTCGTTCTTGGGGTACGATACCGGATAATAATAGTTGTCCAGCATTGGAAACAATCGATTGAATTTGTTGTTTCTGATTATCTAACCCAAGACAATAAAAGCCTTCTGACTCCATCCAAAATTGTTCATTAAATCGTTGATAAAGTTCCTCTGCTTTTTGGCGGAATTTTGTTGCTTGTTTTTGTTCTCCCCACACTTCATAAATAAAGGCGGCTTTTTGCCAAGCCTCGTAAACATAACCTTGAACTTCACACAAAGCAATTGGTGGCTCAACTAACTCGCCATTGGGATAAACGATCGCATCACCCGAATCTTTCCAGCCTTGATTGCGTAATCCGTGAGTAGAACGAGTTAAATATTCTACAAATCCATCACCATCAAAATCACCGTATTTATCGATCCAAATCAGGGCTTTCTCTAATGGTGATCGACACTCGTTCAGCATACTCAAGTCGGCATTCCAAGAGTAGGCTTCAGCTAAAGTCACAATCCATAAGATGGTACTATCTACTGTGCCGTAGTAAGGATCATAAGGAAGTTGATGTATTTTAGTTAATTCATCGTGACGTAGCTCGTGTAGCATTTTGCCTGGTTCAGCATCATGCCAGTCATCTAACTCTTTTGCTTGTAATTGAGCTAGTCTCAACAATGTACCACGAGCAAATTCGTGATAAACAGCCATCGATTGCAAACTAGCGATAATTGAATCGCGTCCGAAAACAGCTACAAACCAAGGTATACCAGCCGCAGGCATCCAAAATTCTTGTCCATTGTCATCTACCCGTATCCGCATTGCGGCCAAGTCAGTCAATGCTTGCTGATAAAATTCTTGAATCTCTGCATTAGATGATTTGAGCTTGGTTGCATGAGTCAGAAACTCATCTCGGACTTTTCCTGCTTTGGTATTGTGGTCTACACAGCAGGTAATTTGGGGTTTGAGGGCATTGCCATTAACCAAAGCTGTAAACTTAATACAAGTGTGCCATGATTTGCCGGAGGCGATGTCTATATCAAACATTAAACGGCCATTGGCGTAACGCACCTGAGAACTAGAACATACAGCCTCAATCACAATCCCCCGCACAAAAGAACCGTTACAATACTCAGTCTTTAAAACCCCATCTTGCCATATTGTGTTTGTGACTCCCCGCGTTAGGATATGCTGGGCTTTCACATCAAAGATATCGGCAAAATCTGATCGCAGAGCCAGCATTAATTGGAACTCTACAGGTTCATGGTAATAGTTAATAATATCAATATCTTCGTGCATACCCTCAACTATGTCGCGGCGAATGCTAATCAGCAAACAACCAGAAGGTAAATTCCCTTTGACGGTAGGAAATTGGGGATTAGTAAATTGGTAAAGCGCACTATGATGGGTGATATTACTAGAGGCTAATAGTACGAGTGGATAGCGATTGAGAGAAATTTCATAGTAAGAAATCAGGCGTGTGTCCCTCACAAAAAAACCTTGGGGTAAATTGCTATTGATAGAACCATCACTAGCTGTCACCAAAAACGATGAACCATCATTTATGGTAATTAGACCAGAATTAATAATAACTTTCGTAGGCATGAATCAATTCAAAATTCAAAATAAACAGTTATATCAATTCGCCATACCGCCAGCAGATAGCTAATACCAAGAGAATTACAGACTCTTTTTCAAGAAGGCAGGAGGCAGAGGGCAGAGGGCAGAAGGAACCAATTGGAAAGGGATTGTGACCCCTCCCAATCGGAAGCTCCCAAATTTTCGATTTGGGAGGGGCTTCATACCCTTACTCCTTTCAGTCGTGGGCAGAGGAGACATTCCTTCTGCCTCCTGCCTCCTGCCCTCTGCCTTTACCGGTGATTGCGAGATTTATGTTATGTGCAGCAGGACGTTGGTAATTTCAACCTATTTCTAGGTTAATAAATTTATCGTATCTACTTAATCTATCAAAAGAAACATCAAATTAATAATTATTTTGGGAGTAGAGAACATATTATTAATAAGTTCAATAGCTTGATGTTTCAATTGTTTGTCATGGAGATGAAAAAGTTATGTCTTTTTTATTAATATTTGTAACTTTAGTGAAATATGATATTAATCTCAATCTTGAGAAAGATGTTTTTTAGAGATTTTGTTTTGTATTTGTTAATTACAAGTAATAATTATTGTGGAATTGTGTGTTTGAGCGTCTTTGATAATTTCTATAACTTTTAGCCTATTTCTCAAGAAGTCCTAAGATTTAGGAGAGCTTCATGCTTGCTCTACAGTTAAAAGGAAGTGAGTGGAGGAAACTAGATTTTGGATTAAGTACAGGGTTAGTTGGTTCAACATTCTATGTATTCAGGACTTACGCAACTGGCACATTATAGGTTTCTTCAACTTTTTGCTGTAAAGATATAAAATCTATGCGATTTGGGGTTTTGTTAATTAGCATCATCATTTTACTAACTTGAAGTTGACGGGCAATATTAACTGTGACTGCTGTACCTTGAAAATCTTGGCGATCTGGACGGAGAATCACAATTAAAAGGTGAGAAATAGCTATAGACAGTAAAGTTTCTCGACTTAAACCAGGGTGAGTATCAATAAATAAATAATCTAAATCTAATTCTTTAATTAATTTCTGAAATCCACTATTAAGTAGGCTCATATTGTATCCTTCACTGAGAATTTTGGCAATTTCATCAGCATTGATACTAGAAGGTATGAGAAAAACCTTTCCTTTATTAATCCCTAAATGAGAAGTAACATCACAGGCAGTATCCGCAATAGAATTACGATTCCATAAATAATCATTTAAAGTATTACTAGTAATTGTCTCATCAATACCAAATAAAGCATGAATACCTGGAGATTGTAAGTCTGTATCCACAATAGCAACTCGGTTTCCTTGTAGTGCCGTCACTACTGCTAAATTGGCTGTTAAATTAGATTTCCCCGTTCCACCTCTAAATGAGTGAATCGCAATAATTTTAGACATAAAAGACTCATTTTAAATTAAGCTATTGGGTTATTCCGCAATGATTTAACCTCTAGTTGTAACTGTTGAAAATAATCACTTTGAGTAATTTCTTCTACTTGATGTGCAAGTTTATTGACATCAATCTCGATTTGTATTCCGTGGATTTTATGATCTTGATTTTTTTGTTTTAAGAGATTTTCTAATTCAGCTTTTTCTTGTTTAACAATTGCCAATTCTTGCTGTAAAGCTGCTAGTTCTGCCTGTAAATTTTCTGTATCCTTCTTGCTGGGAAAAGCTATAAGTCCGCTATGTTTTGCTGCTTTCTTGAAAGTAGAGAAGTTAATAACCTTGCTGGGGACTGCTTCACTGATATTAAGAGGATGTTGGGACATAACTTAACTCCATGTCATCAACGCCTGGTAGTCTGCGGATGTTTATCTTTCTAGGATGACGCGATCGCACTACCTAATGAAAGATCAGTTTTGTAGGGAGGAAATACTGAGAAAACTGGCCTTGACATAAGGTACGCATGAGTGTAATAAATTTCATGCAATAATATGCACAAGAAATTTTTTGAGCTTGATTTATGATCAACTACTGGCGATCGCATGACTCGACAACCACACGACCAATTTGCTAAACAATATTTAGAAGAATTACTTTCCCCCTTTGGAAAAGTATAAGTAAGTCGAGAAGTCACAGATGAAGTTCGACAAGTAGATATCTTGTTTTCTTGACCAAGAGGTAATTATGAACTTATCGCAAGCTTATTTAGAATGGCGGTAAACTACCTTACAAGAAGGACAGCGCCAAGTAGTAGAAAACTTATTGCGTGTTCGATTTGGTTCATTAGATGAAGAATTAGAACGAATAGTTGAACCTTTACTCAGGTTATCACCGCTAGAATATAGTCGCTTGTTACTGGAATTATCACGGGAGGAATTGTTAACCAGATTTGGTACTGCTTAAATTCAGCCTAAAGCCTTTATCCCCAAATTATCAACAAATTATCCAGGATTTGCAGGAGAATATTCGCCAAATCGCCAACGTAGAGAACAGGCATTTTTAGTTTCTAAAACTTGCTCAATATCAAACTCTACTAAACGTTGCGCTCCTGTGAATTCTTTTAATCTTTCCAAATCCCAGATTATTTTTGCTTTTCCAGTTATTTGTAAAGTATTACCTTGCTCAAAATCAATAAACAATAAACCTGCATTGGAATTAACAATCAAATTACCAAATGTCTGAAACATATTATTCCCAGAATAATCGGGGAACAGTAATTGATTACTGTTTAAAACTTGTACAAATCCCGGCATTCCTCCCCTATGGGAAGCATCAGCCCCACTTTTTGGGTGATAACTAGCAATGAAAAATGTGTCAGCTTGATTTATCCACAGTTGATTTTCTGCACTTAAAGCATTTTTTTTAAAAGCTTCAGACTCTCCTAATAAATCAGTTACATATTTCTCTATATGTCGGGTTTGAATATATTTAGGACAATTAAAAAACACTTGCTGAATTTGTACTTTTATATTCTCTTTATTTAACTGTGATTTTCCATTTACTCTTAATCGTCTGCGGTTGGCTAAATCAATAACCAATAATCCAATATCATGATTTACAAGTAAGTTTTGGTTGATTGGATCGGTTTGTAAAGGAGTAGAATTAATTTGTAAGTTTTGTGTATTTAATACTTGTATAAAACCTGGACTTCCTGTTAATAAAGATGCCCAAACTTTGCCCTTTGCATCCACTGTACTAGCAACTGCGAGTTGTTGCGTGTGCAGAAATTCTTGGGCTGATGACTTAATAGTATCATTGATGAGATGACACAGACGTTGAGCTTCTTCCCTCACCCCCGCTTGGGTTTGAACTCTGAGTTCTCCAGAATGAAAAGACATTATATTAATTGGTAATTTGTAATTAAGAAATGTAAAGAAATAACATCGTATAATTTCTATACATTTATTCAATATTCGTTATATAACCCGAATTTTCCAAGATCAGTTTTGGTTTGCTGGGGGTGAAGATAATTGATCTTGGCAGTTACAGAATTTTATGCTATTGCAAAAAACATTAAGATTCGGTAAATATATCTATAAATGATTCAGGTATAGTAAAACGTACTCATAAATCGTGGCTACTCTCAAAGCTTCTCAACAAGGACTCGCAAGAATTAAACAAGCCAGAACAGAGAAAGGTTGGTCTGTTGACGATTTGAGATGGTTAGAATTAGCCAGTGAAATATTAGGAGTTTCTTGGGAAAATAACGGAGTTTTTGCGGTTGGAATATCAGAAGGAACTTGGAAACGTTTCTTAGCAGGAAAGCAGGCCATTAACGCCCAAGCTTTTAAAGCCTATTGTCAGGTGTTGGGTTTAAATTGGGAAGAAGTAGTTGAAGAGAAGGCAGAAGGCAGGAGGCAGGAGGCAGGAGGCAGAGAAAAAAATAGTCCCCCTTGCTCCCTGCTCCCTGCTCCCGTTCCTCTTATTGACTGGGGGGAAGCGCCTGATGTATCTATTTTTTATGGTCGAAATGAAGAATTAGAAATTGTTAAAAAATGGGTTATACAGGAAAATTGCCGCCTAGTAACATTGTTGGGAATGGGTGGGATTGGAAAAACAACATTATCCGTTAAGTTAGCACAAAAAATAATTGAAAATTATTCCCAGTCCCCAGTCACCAGCGATGCACTGAGCTTGTCGAAGTGTCCCCAGTCCCTTCAATATATCATCTGGCGAAGTTTGCGTAATGCGCCACCAGTGGATGATATTTTGGCAGAATTGATTCAATTTTTATCTGCACAACAAGAAACAGATTTATCAAATCATTTAAACGGTAGAATTTCACTATTACTAAAATATTTAAGAAATTCACGTTGTTTGATTATTCTTGATAATGCTGAATCAATTTTACAGGCTGGCGATCGCAATGGTCGTTATCGTCCAGGATGTGAAGGTTATGGTCAACTCTTACAATATATCGCAGAAACTTCTCACCAAAGTTGTTTAATTCTTACCTCACGGGAAAAACCCCAAGGACTAGCTAAATTTGAAGGTGATAGTTTACCAGTCCGTTCTCTACAACTTACAGGTTTATTAGAAACCGCAGGACGGGAATTATTTAATGTTAAAGGTAAATTTATTGCTTCTGAAGATCAATGGCAAATTTTAATTTCTCGTTATAGTGGAAATCCTCTAGCTTTAAAAATTGTTGCCTCTTCAATTCGAGACTTTTTTGATGGCGATGTTGCCCAATTTTTGGAAATTTCTCAAGCAAGTACATTTATCTTTGATGATATTCGTGATCTGCTGGATCAACAATTTCAACGTCTCACCGCTTTAGAAACAGAAATCATGTATTGGTTAGCTATTAACCGAGAACCTGTATCTTTACCAGAATTGCAAACAGATATGATTGCTAAAGTTCCCATAAGAGAAATATTAGAATCACTCAGTTCTTTACAACGGCGTTCTTTAATTGAAAAAACCACCAATGGGTTTACACAACAACCTGTAGTTATGGAGTATGTCAGCAATCAGTTAATTGATCAAGTTGCTGAAGAAATTAGGGATTGGGGATTAGGGACTGGGGAAAAGGAAAATAATCAAAAATCTCACATATTTATAACTCATGCAATAATTAAAGCACAGGCTAAAGATTATGTGAGGGAAACTCAAATTAACCTCATTCTTCAACCTATTATTAATCAATTAATTAACGAAATTGGCAGTTTAGAAAATATAGTTGATCATCTAACTCAAATCCTTTCTAGTCTGCGAAGAAAATCACCACAAATTACAGGTTATGCTGGGGGAAATTCTTTAAATTTACTGCATCATGCACAAATTAATGTTAGTGGTTATGATTTTTCCGGTTTAACTCTTTGGCAAGCTTATCTTCAAGGTGTGAATTTGCATGATGTTAATTTTGCAGATTCAGATTTATCTCGCTGTGTTTTTACGGAAACTTTAGGTAATATTTTAGCTGCTGCTTTTAGTCCAGATGGTCAACTTTTAGCAACCTGCGATACTGATTGTCATATACGGGTATGGGAAGTAAAAACAGGTAAATTATTACTCATTTGTCAAGGTCATACAAATTGGGTGCGGTTTGTAGTGTTTAGTCCAGATGGGGAAATTCTGGCTAGTTGTGGTGCTGATCAGAATGTGAAACTATGGAATGTCCGAGATTGTGTTTGTATAAAAACTTTAACTGGTCATGAACATGAGGTTTTTTGTGTAGCCTTTCATCCTGACGGTGAGATTTTAGCTAGTGCAAGCGGTGACAAGACGGTAAAACTGTGGGATATCCGTGATGGTCAATGTTTGCAAACCTTGACAGGACATACCGACTGGGTGCGCTGCGTTGCTTTTAGTGGAGATGGTGAAATATTAGCAAGTAGTGGTGCTGATCATAAAATTAAACTTTGGGATGTACATGAGAGTCAATGCTTGAGAACCTTGACAGGACATAAAGGATGGGTGCGCTCAGTAGCTTTTAGCACCGATGGCAGAACTTTAGCTAGTGGAAGTGGCGATCGCACTATTAAAATTTGGAATTATCATACAGGTGAATGTCTGCAAACCTACACCGGACATACTAACAGCGTTTATTCCATTGCTTTTAGTCCTGATAGTGAAATTTTAGTGAGTGGAAGTGGCGATCGCACCATCAAACTTTGGGATACTCAAACCCATACTTGCATTAAAACTCTACATGGTCACACCAATGAAGTTTGTTCTGTTGCCTTTAGTCCCGATGCTCATACACTCGTAGCTGTTAGTTTAGACCAAAGTATTAAACTATGGGATTCTCTAACAGGTCAATGTTTAAAAACTTGGTATGGTAACACAGATTGGGCATTACCTGTAACTTTTAGTCCTATTTCTTCGCCCTTAAAAAAGGAAATTGGGGCGATTTTAGCTAGTGGTAGTAACGACAAAACCGTGAAATTGTGGGATTGGCAAACAGGCAAATATATCAGAAGTTTAGAAGGACATACAGACTTTATTTATGGTATTGCCTTTAGTCCAGATGGACAAATTTTAGCCAGTGCTAGTACAGATTCTTCAGTCAGATTATGGCAAGTTAATACAGGTAAATGTTTTCAAATTCTACAAGGACATACAGACTGGCTATATACTGTTGCTTTTCATCCCCAAGATAAAATTATTGCTAGTGGTAGCGCCGATTGTACAATTAAAATTTGGGATATTAATACAGGTCAATGTCTGAAAACTTGGAATGAACATACAGATAAAATACTAGGAATTAATTGGAGTCCAGACGGAAAAATTTTAGCTAGTGCTAGTGCAGATCAAACAGTAAAATTTTGGGATTATGCTACAGGAAATTGCATCAAGACATTACCAGCACATAACAACCGGGTTTACTCAGTTATTTTTAGCCCAGATGGAAAAATAATTGCAACTTGTAGCACAGATCAAACAGTGAAATTATGGGATTGGCAAACAGGTGAATGTCTTAATACATTTATTGGTCATACAAACTGGGTATTTGCCATTTCTTTTAGTCCCAATGGACAAACCCTAGCCAGTGCATCCCATGATCAAACCGTGAGAATTTGGAATGTGAAAACAGGAGAATGTTGTCATATTTGTATTGGACATACACATTTAGTTTCTGCAGTAGCATTTAGTTTAGATGGGAATTTTATCGCTAGTGGTTCTCAAGACCAAACCGTGAGAATTTGGAATGTGAAAACAGGTGAATGTGTAAGATTATTAAGGGCAAAAAGACTTTATGAAGGAATGAATATTACAGGTGTAAAAGGGTTAACATATGCGACAATTTTCACTTTGCAATCTTTAGGCGCAGTAGTTGATAATATGTGACAGGAAATAGGGGAGATGGGGAGATGGGGAGGCAGATTTTTACCAATGCCCAATGCCCAATCACCAACTTTATCTTCTTATCTCGTTCCTAGTCTCCGACTGGGAATGTCATTTCAGAGGTTCTACCTCTGTTTGAATATAAGGCAGAGCCTTCTAAAAATTCCCATACAGAGTATGGCAACGAGGCGCAAAGTTTTTTAGAACTGTCACCTGTCACCTGCTATAAAAACAAACCCTGACTATTGAATCCTTAACTTTTCTGTATCGACAGATTAAATTGTTGCCTTAGATAATCAAGCGTAGCGAAAGCAAAAAAGTGAATAAATTTATTAATTAAAGGATAATCAAAATGGCAATTTTTACCATTACTACATTAAATGATGTTGTTAGTTCTACAGACGGGCTGTTAAGTTTACGAGAGGCTGTAGCAGCGGCAGAAGCCTTACCTGGAACTGATACCATCGTCAACAGTCCAGGTAACGGCGGTGGTGCAGGTTTAGGAGGTGCAGTTTTTGTCTCTAACCGCGCAACCTTCAACGTCATCAACAGTTCATTTCTCTTCAATTCTGCTGTTGGTGGTACTGGCTTTCGGAATGGTCAAGGACATGGTGGTGCAATCTTCGTGCAGTCGGGTGGTACATATAAGTAACTTAACCTTAAAAAACGTAATACCCAGATCCACTACAGAGAAAAAAATAAATTTCTAACCATAACTCATTCCTGAAAAAATGACTAACACCGTTAATAAAACCCACATTCCGCAGATATTGAAGCAGATTAAATAATTATGAATTGTAAAATTGCAAAGCCTGAAAAGATTATCTGGTAATCATTTCAGGCTATTTTTTTGTAAAATAATAAGCGTCAAATAGATAAAGGAAAAACCATGAAAGAGTCTCAAGTTGCCATGCAAATCCTAAATATAGACCATTTAGGAATAGTAGCAGGAATAATAGACGAGAAGGAGAGTACAGACAAGAGACAGAAGAAATAGATCAAATAAAACAAGAAATAGTTTGCTTGTCAACCAGACGCTAAAATAGCAATAAAAAAGCTATCTAAATCCTGGAAATATCACCAAATCAAAGAAATTGAATACATAGAAAAGGCAGAATATAAAACAGCAGGTAGACCAAATAAATTAGCCGAACCCAATCAAATAAGATATCAAGTTACAGGTAAGATAGAAACTTCAGAATCAGCAATAAAAACTGAAAAAATTAAAGCCGGGAGATTTATATTAGCAACGAATATCTTAGATAAAAATGAATTGAGTGATGAGCAGGTATTAGAGGAATATAAAGCCCAACAATCTAACGAAAGAGGATTTAGATTTTTGAAAGACCCGTTGTTTTTTACATCAAGCGTATGTGTGAAAACACCTGAAAGAGTGGAAGCAATTGCCATGATAATGGGATTATGTTTGTTAGTCTATAATCTTGCACAAAGAAAGTTAAGGCAAGAACTAGCTAAATTTGAGGCTGGGATTAGAAATCAAGTTAAGAAAATCACAAATAAACCGACGATGAGGTGGGTATTTCAGATGTTTCAGGCTGTACACTTAGTAATCATAAATGGACAAAAACAAATGAGTAATTTAACAGAGGAACGTGAAAAGATTGTCAGGTATTTAGGAAAGAGTTGCAGTAAATATTATCTAATTATTTGATGAAAGTTTATTTGAACGAAAAGATACAGATAGTTCAAGGGTAAAATTGTTAAATATAAATTTTTAGCGGGGATAGAAATATTCTTGGCTATAATTGTCATGTTGATTTTACCAAAAATGACTGCTTTGATTGAGAGAGAGAATCTATTTTAAAACCTCGTGAAATTCATTTTGGTAATATTCTCTATTTTTTGGCAGATAAAGTTAAAATCAACCAGAAAAATTAGGTAAATAAAATTTTTCTGGCTGGGATTTTTCAAAAATATCAATTATCTGGGTCACATCTGCGGAATGTGGGATCTATGTTACTTAAACTCTTGCCTTTTGCCCAGTTTTGAGTATCTTTGAGGGCTTGTCCTCGCAAAAGATAGGTTTCATCTTGATAATTTGATGCCACCCAGGCGTTAATTAAATCGGCGTAGGGACGTAACTTTTTTAATTGTTTTTCCACCCATTCTAAATTGAAAACTTCTTGATAAATGCGATTATAAACTTGTAAGTTACCTTGTTTTTTTTTACAACTAAGCCTGATAGTAGTAATTCTATTTTTTCGGGTGAATCATCAGCAGGAACACTACCGTTTTGTAATATTTGTAGATACAATCCTAATAATCTGCTGGCGCGTTGTTCATGACAAAGTAATCTGTCGCGGATGGTTCTTAAATGGGGTGGTTCATCTAAAGAAGCCCAGTTGTCTATAATATGCGATCGCACTATGGCAGAAACTTGATCAGCTATAGCTTCATTTGGTGTCAATATTTCCTGCATGAGTTTCTTTAAATAGGGCGATTCTATAGCAGAAATATTACCCTTTTGTCCTATTACTGCATCCCAATTCTGTACTATTAATTGACACATTTTTTGAGTTAAAAATGGTTGTCCTCCCGTCCAATTAAGTATTTCTTTTAGTGCTATTTGCGGATTTTCTACTTGATTTGCCAAACCTATTTCTAATGGTTTAACTTCTGCAATTTTGAATCCATTTAACTCAATTGCACGTCCAATATTAAAAGGTGTACGAGTTTTATCTGTAATTAAATCTGAAGGTGTGGCTACTCCTAACAGGGCAAAAGTTAAACGTTTATGTTCGTGGCAAGCACGAATTAAAGTAAAAAAGTCATCTGTATTAAATGGTAAACTAATGGTACTGTCGATTTCATCGAAAAAAATCACCATCGACTGTTCTATTAATTCAGGTAAAACACATTGTAATAATTCACCTAATCGACCGACTGGAGAAAAATCTTGTCTTTCTTTTAACCAATTACGAACATTAATTTGAGTGGAAAGCCGAAAACTCCTCACCAACCGCATGATAATATCTGCATACCACTGGTCAGCTGTAATATTGCTATTGCCAATACCTGACAGGTCAACTGTTGTGCAAGCGATACCATCTTCTTGTAGACGTTTAGCCACCTGCACCCGTAAGCTAGACTTGCCCATCTGACGACAGTTGAGAACATAACAAAACTCACCTGCCTTTAGAGCATTGTAGAGTTCTTCGTCTGCTTGTCTGACTACATAGCTGGGTGCATCAATTCTGAGACGACCACCAACTTGGTATTCGTAGGATGAAGTCAGTTTTTGCACGGGTATCCTTGCCTCACAAATCTGAATTTTTGCGATTTACAGCAAATTACTTTGTGATGAGTTACAGTCTCAATACTACTCGGTCAAGTCTTTTGGTGGCATTACAAATAACGGTAAGCCATACATTCTCAAACAAAGTCTTCAAGTGCCGGACAGCCGATTTTTAAATATCAACCCTTGGTCAACACGGGATTTAATTCGTATTCGGTTTACACCGTTTTGGTCAAAGTACAATCCTGGGGATGTATCGCTGGCTAATTCTTTCTTTAACTGCTTATCTTATAGCTCACTGGAGTTATTTGCAGACTCAGTTCCCATTACCACCTGCTAACAGGTAAGGCTGCACAAACTGCTCTTGAATCACTTTTTCCCAAAATAGTTGTGTCTCTTATTTTACTGGAAATTGAGCGATTAATTCCTCTCACACGTAGTTCTGGTTTTGACATCTCTATTTCCAGGTGCAAGATTTCAAGAAGGCAGGAGGCAGAGGGCAGAGGGCAGAAGGAACCAATTGGAAAGGGATTGTGACCCCTCCCAATCGGAAGCTCCCAAATTTTCGATTTGGGAGGGGCTTCATACCCTTACTCCTTTCAGTCGTGGGCAGAGGAGACATTCCTTCTGCCTCCTGCCTCCTGCCCTCTGCCTTTACCGGTGAGCAAATAAACATCCTGTAAATCCTTTAATCCTGTAAATCCTTAAATCCTGGATATCCTGATTCAGACAATTAACCAAAATATACGCTAAAATACTGACTGTAACTAGCTTTTATTTTTAAATCTTTAATTCTTAATTCTTAACTGCTTATGACCATGCACGATTCCCCAGAATTCCAAGACGCATTTGATGTGATTGTCGTCGGTGCAGGTCACTCAGGTTGCGAAGCAGCTTTAGCTACTGCCCGCCTCGGTTGTCGGACTCTGCTGTTGACCCTTAATCTAGATAGAATCGCTTGGCAACCTTGTAACCCAGCAGTAGGTGGCCCAGCCAAATCTCAATTAACCCATGAAGTAGATGCTTTGGGTGGAGAAATTGGCAAAGTCGCAGACCGCACCTATCTACAAAAACGTGTCCTCAACTCTTCACGAGGTCCGGCTGTTTGGGCGTTACGGGCGCAAACCGATAAGCGCGAATATGCGACAGTCATGAAGACCATTGTCGAAAATCAAGACAATTTGACAATTCGGGAAGGAATGGCTACCGACTTGGTGCTGGGTGCTAACGATGAAATTATTGGTGTACAAACTTACTTTGGCATGACGTTTCAATGTCAAGCCTTAATTCTCACCACCGGCACATTCTTGGGTGGTAAAATTTGGGTGGGTAACAAGTCAATGCCAGCAGGACGTGCGGGAGAATTTGCGGCTGAAGGATTGACAGCAACTCTTAATCGCTTAGGATTTGAAACGGGAAGATTAAAAACAGGAACACCAGCACGGGTAGATAGACGCTCGGCAGATTATAGTAAAATGGAAATCCAGCCGGGGGATAAAGAAGTCCGCTGGTTTAGCTTTGACCCCCAAGCGTGGGTAGAACGGGAACAAATGGCTTGTTACATGACCCGAACTACTGCGGAAACTCATCGTTTGATTCGGGAAAATTTGCACCTATCACCTGTTTATGGTGGTTGGGTGGAAGCTAAGGGACCGCGTTATTGTCCGAGTATTGAAGATAAGATTGTCCGCTTTGCTGATAAAGAAAGCCACCAAATTTTTATAGAACCAGAAGGACGGGATATTCCGGAATTATACATCCAAGGCTTTTCTACGGGTTTACCGGAAAATCTGCAATTGCTGATGTTGCGGAGTCTTCCGGGTTTGGAAAACTGCGTAATGCTGCGCCCTGCCTATGCGGTGGAATATGATTATATACCTGCAACTCAGTGTTATCCGACGTTGATGACAAAGAAGGTAGAAGGGTTATTTTGCGCGGGACAAATTAATGGAACAACCGGTTATGAAGAAGCCGCTGCACAGGGTTTAGTAGCGGGAATTAATGCAGCGCGATTTGTGCGGGGTGAGGAAATGATTATTTTCCCCCGTGAGCAAAGTTATATTGGGACTTTGGTTGATGATTTGTGTACGAAGGATTTACGGGAACCTTACCGAATGCTGACGAGTAGGTCTGAGTACCGCTTGTTACTGCGTTCTGATAATGCTGACCAACGTTTGACACCTTTGGGACGAGAAATTGGTTTAATTGATGATAGACGTTGGGATTTGTTTACCAGCAAACAAGAACAGATTATTGCGGAGAAAGAACGCCTGCATTCTACCAGAATTAAAGAACTTGAGGAAGTGGGGAGAGCGATCGCACAGGATACCCAACAAGTCATTAAAGGCTCAATTACCCTCGCTGACTTATTGCGTCGTCCAGGCATACATTATGTTGATTTGGAAAGGTATGGACTAGGTAACACCACCCTCAACCAAGGGGAAAAAGAAGGTGCAGAAATTGACATTAAATATTCTGGATATCTAGTCAGACAACAACACCAAATCGAGCAAACTGCACGTCAAGCAAACCGCCCCTTACCTGCTGATTTAGACTACACCACAATTGATACTCTTTCTAAAGAAGCCAGAGAAAAGCTCAACAAGGTAAAACCCCTAACTATGGGTCAAGCTGCGCGAATTGGCGGAGTTAATCCAGCTGATATCAACGCCTTACTCATTTATTTAGAAATACGTAAAACCAAAACTCCGTCAGATTTTTCGGTACTAGTTTCCACCAAATATCACCAAGGTTGAGTATAGTGTAGGATAGGGGATCGGTATGATCGATGACATGAATTTTGGAAGTGATCTATCAATCATTTCCAAATCACAGTAGAATTTAATACCACGGCTCAATCAACTTTTTCCTCTGGGATAAGTTATTAGCTGTTTGATTAAAAAATTCGATTTCCCGGCAATCAAAGTGTCGTTTCCCCGTCCTAGCAGCTACAACCGAAGAAGTCTATGATACCAGAAGCCAGCACCCATCTTATTATTTCGGAAGCATCAGAGGACTTAATCACCAATGAGCCTTGGTCGATAGAGACTTACGCTGAAGGCTTGATGGATGATATCTTCACCGATATCGATGACATTCTGGACGGTCGAAGGAAGCGACCTGCCAAAACCGTAAGGACAGAATACGCATCTGTGCAAACGGTCACAGTGAAGATGCCAGAAGTAGTTTTACCACAGAGAATACAACAAGCAGTCAAGGCAATATCCCCAAGCAAAAACCAGCAAAGGAGTGCATTGGTAGTTAATGCTCCCACTGTGACGGCAATTAGTCGCAGAACTGAGCAAAAAAGTCGTGGTTTAAACAACCTGCTAATTTTGGGAGCGTCCTTAGGCTTGGCAATTGTCGGTACAGTCTACTTAACAAATTCGAGATTAATAACTAATCCTATTGCCCAATTGACTTCCCAGACGCTGCCAACAGACCAACTAGCATCACCAGTGGTACTAAAACCAGACCCGCAAGCAGAGTTGGTTAATTATATGCTGGAAGCCCTGGCAGTAATAGACCAGCAAGGAGTAACCAATAATCAGACACCTGCTAAACCTGGATTTCCAGATGTAAATCTGAACCAGACAAACTCTTTGGCTTTGCCCAGTACCCAACCGGTGGGGACTCTACCACCACCTTTGGCTGCTAACAATGTCCCTCCAGTTCCGAGTCGGACAACAAACGTGATTGAACGGATTTATATCCCCGTTTATCAAGCACCCCAACCTATGCGCCCATTGCCACAGGTTCCGCCAATTCCCACACAGGGTTCTGCACCTAATCCTGTACAACCAGTAGCCAAGCCGATACCAGAAAAAGTTTCAACTACATCTGTGAAAACCCCAGCGACGGCTACGAAACCAGCAGTAAATCCTCAGCCACTGCAAATAGCACCACCAAAACTGCCTACTGCTAAAGCCACTACACCAACAGCGGTTCCAGAAAAAGCCCCAACTATTATCCAGGCACAGGCATCTTTACCTGGCTATTCGGCAGAGTTAGAGGGATTGCTAGAATTGGGTAATAAATCCGCTGCTTTGTTTAAAGTTAATGGTGTAACTCGCCGGATTAATCTGGGAGAGAGTATTGGTTCTAGTGGCTGGACGCTAGTAGATGTGAGTAAAGGTGAGGCAATTATCCGTCGTAATGGAGAAGTACGATCAATTTATGCAGGACAGAAGTTGTAAAATTTCTCTTAATTTCTTTTGGGACAGCATATTTAGTAGGGTGCGTCAGACTCGATAATTTGGCAGAATTAACAGATTTGCTATATCTGACGCACCCGAAAGATACTGAAACCCATACCTCATATTTGATGTTTGCTGTCACTGCGTAAGTCTTAAGCTAATACGCAGCTAAATTGGATTTAGTGAAGTGAGAAAATAAGCTATCAAACTCTTATCTGTTCCCTGTTCCCTTGTCTCAAACAACAATTTAAATGCGCGACAGCTTAAAATAGACAACGACCCCATTACTGGAGCCGATATCTATCATTTTCACGTAATTTAAAGTCAATAGGCATTTGTCTAGAACTAATGACTAATGACCAATAATTAATTTCTACCTAACCATTTTTGACCGTTTAAGCGATAAACCAACCGAGATACTAGTAAGTCAAGGGTAATTTTGCGCTCATCGATTAAGAATGACTCAAGGGTACTAGGTTTTTTACCTTCATTACAGGAAAAGCCTTTTTTGCCTTGAATATCGGCATCAGGGAAATAAACGTTAAATTGGCGCTGTCCATTTTGCCAACTACCAATAATTTGCCAGCATTCTTCTGCAAAGTTAAACCCAGTAATAGGATATTTCTGCTTGGCAAAAGTTAGCTCTACATCTGGTACTCCCTCCGCAACAATTGCTTTTTGCAAAGCTGGTAAGTATTCTTGCTGGATAAACTCTTCAAAGGGCTTGTCTTCGACTGCTGGAGGTTTTTCCTTTTTAGGAGTTTTGGCGGCTGCTGGGGATTTTTCTGGGGCGGTTGCAGCAACACTGGGAGCATCTCCCGCCTGATTTTGATTGGTTTCTTCTGCCATTGCTCAGGTTAATCCTTTAATCTAGCTTTGAGAGCGAGTTGCTCACCTTTGGATAGTCAGTTATTTTTATTTTGACATACCAAAGCATGGCTATAACTATTTACATCTCACCGTCTGTTAGTGCTTTCCCAAGGGACTTCCAAATAAAAAAATACTCCTTCGCTTTCAGGGCAGGGGAGGCTTAGGTTGCAGATATCTCAACCACCTGCAACGGCTGGAACAATACTGACTTCATCGCCATCTTTTAGAGCGGTTTCTGTCCCTTCTAAAAAGCGGATATCTTCGCTGTTGACGTACAAATTCAAGAATCGTCTTGGTTTTCCGGCTTCGTCACACAAACGCGACTTGATACCAGGACAGCTTTGTTCTAAGGAATCAAATAACTCAGAAATATTGCTACCACTGCAATCTAAGGTAGCTTGGTTATTCGTAAATTTTTGCAGTGCTGTGGGAACTAAAACTTTTACAGCCATCTTTAGTTATCTATCAATTCTCAGTGATCGGTTATTAGTGGTCAATTCTTAATGGTCATTTGCTCATGAATAATGACCATTAACTGGTTACTAAACTAGGACTTGTTGCCATTCTAGGCGATCAAGTGTGCGGGATCTTTCTAACGCCCGTTCAAAACTATCCAGTTTGGCATCAATTGTCAAAGGTTCACCAACGTAGCCTTGGATTGCTTCTTGGGTTTTCAAGCCATTGCCAGTGATATAAACAACTGTAGTTTCATCTGGATCAATTTTGCCGGCTTCTACTAATTTTTTCAGGACGGCAACGGTTGTACCACCTGCTGTTTCGGTGAAGATACCTTCTGTCTCTGCCAGTAACTTCATGCCTTCGATAATTTCTGCATCATTGACTGATTCAATATTACCGCCAGTTTTCTGGGCTATTTCTACAGCATAAACGCCATCTGCTGGATTACCAATAGCGATTGATTTAGCTATTGTGTTTGGTTTCACTGGTTGAATAAAGTCACGTCCTTCTTTAAAGGCTTTGGCAATGGGTGAACAGCCTTCAGCTTGAGCGCCGCTGAAACGAACGTTTTTGCCTTCTACCAAACCGACTTCTACGAATTCGTTGAAACCTTTATAGATTTTGGTGAACAAGGAACCAGAGGCTAGGGGAGCAACTATATGATCTGGTAGTTCCCAACCAAGTTGTTCTGCTACTTCAAAGCCTAATGTCTTGGAACCTTCGGAGTAGTAAGGGCGTAAATTAATATTGACAAAACCCCAACCGTGTGTATTGGCTACTTCTGAACAAAGACGATTGACTTGATCGTAGTTGCCTTTTACAGCCATGAGGGTGGGACTGTAGATTAAGCTACCCAGGATTTTGCCGGCTTCTAGGTCAGCGGGGATGAATACGCAGCAATCTAAACCGGCATGGGCGGCGATCGCAGCGGTAGAATTTGCTAAGTTACCTGTACTAGCGCAAGAAACTGTGGTAAAACCCAATTCTCTAGCTCTGCTCAATGCAACTGACACCACCCGATCTTTAAAGCTCAGGGTGGGCATATTGACGGCATCATTTTTAATATAAAGTTTATTTAAACCGAGGCGACGGGCTAAACGGTGCGATCGCACCAAAGGAGTCATCCCCGTGCCTACATCGATAACATTATCAGTTGCAACAGGTAAAAATTGACGGTAACGCCAAATTGAATTTGGCCCTGCTTGGATTTTTTCTCGGCTGACGGACTGACGCAAGGCATCGTAGTCATACTTAACTTCTAGCGGACCAAAACATAATTCACAAACATGACTAGCTTCGAGTTTATATTCTGCACCACATTCCTTGCACTTCAAGGCTTGCAGTATAGATGTATTTGCTTTGTTTAGGTTTGCAATCGCCTGAGTCATAAACTAGCGTCCCCCGTATATCCGTCAACTTTGGATTACTCTAGCACGCCCTAAAATACACGTCAAACATACCCGACTATTTTTGTCGGATATTGTTTTATAAGGGGCATTGGGCATTGGTGATTGGTGATTGGTGATTGGTGATTGGTGATTGGGAAGAGGTTATAGATAATTCCCCCCCTGCCTCCCCTGCCTCCCCTGCTCCCTCAACCACCGCTAACAGGTGGAATTAGTACGACTTCATCACCATTTGTTAACAAAGTATCTGGTTCAACAAATAGGAGATTAATTCCAAAACGAGTAATTTCACGCCATTTGGTTAGTTCTGGGTGTTCGGTGATCAAGCGATCGCATACCGCCTTGACTGGTGTACCATGAGGCAATTCCAGCACTAGTTCACTCATGCCATAAGCCTCTTGATAGGCAGCGAACAATTTAACGGTTACAGTAATTGCAGATTTCGACATACAATTTTTCTACACCCTAATTTATTTGATGATGAGAAGAAGTTAAATGCAAGCTGATTTCAACTTTTTTCAGCACTGGTATCCCCTCTCACCAGTTGAAGACCTTGATCCACAGCGTCCAGTTCCCGTAACTCTTCTGGGAATCCGCTTAGTGATTTGGAAGCCTAAGTCATCTGAGAATTACCGAGTATTCTTAGATCAATGTCCTCACCGTCTTGCTCCCTTGAGTGAAGGACGTGTGGATGATAAAACAGGTAACTTAATGTGTAGTTATCACGGTTGGCAATTTGATCAGCAAGGTATCTGTACACACATTCCCCAAGCTGAAAATCCTGAACTTGTCGGGAAAAATCAGGAAAATTTCTGTGTAGTTTCCCTACCAGTACGCCAGGAAAATGATTTACTCTGGGTCTGGCCTGATGCTAAATCAGCAGAACTAGCTGCAACTACACCGCTACCGTTATCTCCACAGGTAGATGCAACTAAAGGTTTTGTGTGGTCTTCTTATGTTCGGGATTTAGAATACGATTGGGCAACCCTGGTAGAAAATTTAGCAGATCCAAGCCATGTTTCTTTTGCACATCATGGGGTGCAGGGTAATCGAGAAACAGCAACACCCATACCCATAAACATTGTTAAATCGACAGCAAATTTGATTGAAGTAGCTACTGCTGGAAGCTTTCAAACCACAATCACCTTTGAACCACCTTGTCGCTTGGAATACGCAATTAGTATTCCCAACTCAGACAAGCAACTGGGACTTGTCACCTACTGTATTCCTGTATCTCCAGGTAAATGCAGAATTGTCGCCCAGTTTCCCCGCAACTTTGCAAAAACACTGCATCGTTTCATACCCCGTTGGTGGAATCACATCAAAACTCGGAATCAGGTTCTAGATGGAGATATGATTTTGCTACATCAGCAAGAGTATTTCTTGAAACAAAAACAATTCAGTGAAAATTGGAAAACTGCCTATAAGTTACCTACAAGTGCAGACCGTTTAGTAATTGAGTTTCGTAACTGGTTTGATAAATATTGTCAAGGTCAGCTACCTTGGAGTCAGGCAGGAGTTAGTGTTGTAGAAAGCTCAAAAATCAATGATGATCGGGCTGTAATTTTGGATCGTTACAAACAACATACTCAACATTGTCGTAGTTGTCGCAATGCCGTGAAAAATATACATGGATTGCAAATATTACTCTTAGTATATTTTGTGATTACTATTTCTGGTGTGGCGATTCTGCCTGATTCTTTACGTATGCATTTAGGTCTACCACTAGTAATTACAGCACTTTTGGGACTGGGAGCTTATTCTTGGCTAAAATTCAGGCTCATTCCTCAATTTTATTTTGTTGATTATATTCATGCAGAAAAATAACTTAATAAACAGTTAGCAACTATCAGGTAAATGGTGGACTTGTAGCCAGCCATAAAACTGATAACTGTTAACTGTTAAAACTTATGCCCCAAGCGCTGGAAATCCAGCTGGACTTCATTCAAAAGAGCTTTGTTGTGGGGATCTGTTTTCACAGCTTTTTTGAGATAAATTCGGGCTTTGGGCAGTTGTTTTGCCGCAATTAGCGCCCTTCCCCAGATTTGATAAGCGATCGCTTGCCATTGGCGCACTTCGATATCTTCTGGTAATCTAGCAGCTAAAGCTTCCACAAGAGCGATCGCTTGAGGAAAACGTTTTTCTTGCAAAAACCGCTGCAACTGTTCATAAGTTTTCCACTTTAACCGTTGTTCTATATCTTCTAATGTTGGTGGGTGAGGCATTACAGAAGTTGCCGTTGCTGGACTTTGGGCTTTAACCTCCGTGTAACTACTTACAGAATTTGATGGAATATTCGGTTTTAGGGCTATTTCCTCAGATGGTACTACCGTTTGTAGGAATCTATAAGCCTCCGTCAAAGCAATAAATTTATCTTTAGCTTTTTCATCATTTGGGTTCATATCGGGATGATATTGCTGCACCAGTCGGCGATAAGATGACTTAATATCAGCAAAAGAGGCTCCTGACCTTAACCCCAATAAACGGTAACAATCTCCCAGATCCATTTCGCTTTACTCCAATTCAAAATTCAAAATTAAAAATTCAAAATGAAGAATTCCTACTTTTGAATTTTCAACTTCAAATTTTGAATTAATTTTGCCCTATTTACATCCTTTCTTCAATCACACGATCAATTAAGCCATATTCTTTAGCTTCTTGAGCAGACATAAAAAAGTCACGATCCATGTCTTTTTCAATTTTGGCTAAAGCTTGACTAGTATTATTAGCATAAATCTGATTGAGTTGGTGGCGAATCCGTAGAATCTCCCTGGCTTCAATTTCGATATCAGAAGCTTGGCCGCGAGTACCACCGGAAGGTTGGTGAATCATAATCCGGGAGTGAGGTAAAGCCATGCGTTTGCCCTTAGTTCCAGCGGCTAACAAGAACGAACCCATTGAAGCTGCTAACCCAACACAAATAGTGACAACATCAGATTTAATGTGTTGCATGGTGTCATAAATTGCCAATCCAGATGTAACCATGCCACCAGGAGAATTGATGTATAAATAAATATCCTTACCTGGATCATCTGAATCCAAATAAAGCATGACGGCAATAATTTGGTTAGCAATTTCATCATCAACATCCCGTCCCAGAAAAATAATTCTTTCCCGATAGAGACGGTCATAAATGCTAATCCAATCTGTATACTGTCCTCCGGGCATCCGGTAAGGAACTTTAGGAACGCCTATAGGCATTTTCGGTACTCCGTTTGTAATTGGGTAATGGGTAATGGGTAATGGGTAATTGGTAATTGGTAATAGCGGAAGAAAGGAAAAATAAACTTTTGCCGCTTACTTTCTGTCACCTGTCACCTGTCACCTTCTTTAAAGCACACTTGCAGGAAGTGGGGGATTAGCGAGTTCTTCTTTTTCAAAAACTCGGTCAATCAAACCATATTCCTGGGCTTGGTAGGGTGTCATGTAGAGAAGACGATCCATGTCTTTGCTAATTTTTTCTGCTGTCTGTTTAGTGGTGACAGATAGAATATCAACCATTGCCGCTTTGTTGACCAAAACTTCCTTAGCCCGAATTTGAATATCGGTTGCTTGTCCTTGAGCGTAGCTCTTGGGCTGATGTAAGATGATGCTGGAATTGGGTAAACTAGCACGGCAACCTGGTGTACCAGCACTAAGAAGCATTGCAGCCATACCCATCGCTGAACCAATACAGATGGTGTGGATAGGTGGCTTAATGTATTTCATAGTGTCATAGATAGCGAAGGCTTCGGTTTCAAAACCGATAGGTTCGCCACTGTAACCAGAAGTTCCTGTAGAGTTGATGTAGATTTTAATGGGTTTTTCGGGGTCGTCGGATTGTAAATAAAGCAATTCGGCAACGATTAATTCCGTTACAGAGGGAACCAGTGGCATTCCTAGATAGACAATTCGCTCCTTCAAAAGTAGAGAAGGTAAATCTGGTGGAGGTGTCCGATAGGAACTATCGCCGTAATAAGGGGATTGAACAGCGTTGATCTGGGAAATGTCCATAGCAACTGATCGCCTGAAACTATGCCGTTAACTGTAATACATCCTAGCGTGATGCTTGCCTTGTTTAAGGTGCGGATTTCTCCCTTATAGTCAAGAAAGCTAGATGGCGAGGAATATTTAAACTTAATATTATGCTATGTTTTGGGCAAATCAGGCGTGGGTTATGGGTTTTTAGCTGAAAATAGCAGTAAGCAAAGAAAAAGTTAAAAATTTTCTATTCTCCTGTTTATATCTGATTTATTGACTTTCCGACTGTGATATCACTTAGTATAATAATTCCGAACATACTTTTGAATTACTGGTTGAAGACTAAACAGAAATTCGTCATTTTCAAGATTTTTTTCGATCAGCGATCGCATGACTAAAGACTCCAAAACTGTTATGATTTCGGACTTAGATATATTTGGCTCAAAATGTAAACACAAGTAAGTGAAATTAACTGGTTCTTTTATATTGGCTAACCAGTATATTAGTTGGAGTTCTAGATTAGATAATCGCACGAATTGCTTATCTAATAAATCTAAAATTTGTCCAATAAATATGGTATTTTCTGCTAAAAAATTTCCCACTTTACCATTAAATAATTCCCAAATCATTATTGCTAACATTTTTAATGCTAAAGGATTACCGCGATATAAGTTGATCATATTTTCCCAATTTCCTTCTTCTGTTAATCCTCTATTGCGAAATATTTCCTTAGCGGGCTGAATCGCTAAACCTTGAAGTTTTAATAAGCGGACAGGACTATTATTGCCTACTAAAACACTAATTTCTCTAGGAATCTCAATACTTGTTAATAACAAACAACTTTGATGTTGAGATTTACTTACTTGTTTAAACAAATTACCATAGGATTCATAACCCTGGCGATACTTACCAGCTAAACTAGCTTTAGCAAAAATGTTTTCTACAGCATCAAAAATAATTAAGTAGCGATGTAAACGCAAGTGATAGATCAGATTTCCAATAGATGGAACTAAACACTGTTGAGGTGCAAGCAAATCGATAAGTTCTGTCAAAAGACTTTCTAATGTCGGTTCATTTTCCAGTGAAAGCCAAATAATATTTGCAAATCTAACCTCTTGATTACTGGCTAAACGTTGTAAAAGATTTCCAGTTAATGTGGTTTTACCAATTCCTGCCATTCCAGAAATTGCCACCAAGCGACATTCATCTTGTAAAATCCACTTTTGCAAAGTTGCCAATTCTTGATCACGTCCAAATATTTCTAAATCGGACATATTTTGCCAATTGTGAACAAATTCCTTCCGTGTTTCTAACTTAGTTGAAAACTTCTCCCATGGTAAATTATGGAACACCACCCGCAAATTCTTTTTTCCTACTGTCACTCCTAAAACTTTAGAAATTTTTTTCCACAACTCCGGTGCAATATTAGTCTTAACATAAGCAGAAGAATAGCCAGCAATTTGCATATCTTTATATTCTCTACCTTCCCAGCTTTGACGAATAATCTCTTGTTCAAGAGGAGTCAAGGGCATCTCGTATTTGGTAGTAAATAGTTTACATACCAAGCTTAATGCTTCTTCACTATTCATAGCTAAATTTTAACCCTGTGTTGAAATCTATTATTGATATTAATTTTATACATATATATGTATTAGTCCCTGAACTTTCTATCTTGACTCGTAAATGTGTTTGTGATGACGAGGAATCATCTACCTACATATACATAGATAAAACACGATAAGTAGGAATTACAGACTGAGATCACCCAACCCAGTTACTGATTTGCGCTGTTTCCGTCACTTCTTCTAGTCAAATGTACCCAAATTAAAAATCTGTATCCAGAATCTGGAGTTGACATCGGTACAGTATTACGTCATATTTATATTCAGTAGAATGTCACAAAAATAAGTTAACGAAAATTGTGACATTAGTGACTGTTGGTAATACTGATCAAACCAACATTAGTTGATTGCAATTTGACTTCTCAGACATCCTCTGAGTAACAACTAAAAATTTCAGACAACCATTTACCCAATTAATCAATTATATGGATAGCAACATCAACCCATTGCCCGATTTGACCAATGACGAACTCAGCAACGTCGAAAACACCTCATCAGTAATTCCACTAGCACAGCAAAACTTGTATAACTTATTTGCTCTGACAGATGGACCACTAGCAAAACTTAGCTCGGATCTGGCTACCCTCTTTACAGGAATTGATCCGTCATCTTCCCAGGTAAATAGCTCAACTGGTGGTCTTGTTGCTAATGATTCATCACTACAGATAATCGATGGTAATGTTGCCATTGAAGCCACAGCGGATAGTGACCCAGCCAAATTATTGTCTGACTTACAAGCACTAGGACTACAACATCCATCTGCTTTTGGTCGTGTAATTTCGGGAGTGATTCCCATATCAAAACTGGGTAATATAGCAGCATTATCCAGCTTGCGTTTAGTTCGTCCCGTTTACAAGCCCATCACAAATGTTGATTTGTCCAGTAGTTCTGCTGATGGATTTGTAACAAATGTTGGTTCCGTTACCAATCAAGGCGACACAGCTCAACGTTCAGACATTGCTCGTTCACTATATGGTGTCAATGGAGCAGGTATCACCATTGGCGTTCTCTCGGATAGTTACAATAGCTTACGTAATGCTGCTGATGATGTTGCTTCTGGGGATTTGCCCTCAGGAGTAATTGTACTGAAAGATTTACCTATCGGTGGTAGTGACGAAGGTCGGGCAATGTTACAGATTGTTTATGACATAGCCCCAGGAGCGACACTCGCTTTCAATACTGCCTTCATTGGCGGACAAACGGGCTTTGCCAATGGAATTTTGAATCTGGCCAAACCAGTAGCTAACGGTGGGGCAGGGGCAAGTGTGATTGTTGATGATATAGGTTATTTCGCCGAGCCATTTTTCCAAGATGGTATTGTTACCCAAGCAGTAGATCAAGTGGCATCAACTGGCGTTGCCTATTTTTCTGCGGCAGGTAATGGAGCGCGTCAATCCTATGAAAGCGTGTTCAGACCCAGTACTGTTGCCACTGTTGGCGGACAAGCCTACACCTTTCAAGATTTTGATCCCAGTGGGACAGTAAATATTTTCCAGGCAGTTACTCTCAACAACGGTGAATTTACACCTGTTCTGCAATGGGATCAGCCCTTTGCCTCTGCCAGCACCAGCGGTGCAGGTTCCCAAAGTGACTTGGATCTGTTTTTGTTCAGTTCTCCTGACCTTGCCAGCGGTATCATTAGCTCTAGTACAAATAATAACTTGAATGGCGATGCATTTGAGTTTTCCGATATCACTGGAACTGGCACGGCATACCTAGCAATCGGCAAACGTAACACAGTAGGCGGACCAGACCCATCCATCATCAAATATGTTGATTTTGGATTTAATACCACATATCAATTTGCCACCAATAGTTCAACTTCCTACGGACACAGTATATCTGCTAATGGTCAGGGTGTAGGGGCTGCATATTATCAACAAACACCAGCATTTGGAGTAACGCCACCTGTGGCTGAGACATTCACCTCTTTAGGTGGTACTCCTATCCTATTCGATACAGCAGGAAACAGACTGGCAACACCAGTGATTCGTAATCAGCCTGCTATTACAGCACCCGATGGTGTTGATACTACATTCTTTGGAAATGATAGAGATGGCAATGGTAAGCCCAATTTCAGTGGTACATCAGCAGCAGCACCCTCAGCGGCGGCAGCAGCAGCTTTAATCCGTCAAGCAATTCCAGGCGTAACTAATACCCAGATTTACAACGCCTTGAAGAATACAGCCTTAGACATGAATACTCCTGGATATGACTTTCTCACCGGGAGTGGATTAATTCAAGTAGATGCGGCGATCGCTTCACTTTCTAATATAGCGATCGTCAAAACTACAGATGGGGCTGAATCAGGTACAGTTGGCAGCGTCTTTACACTAGTACGCACAAACACCGCAGCAGCTTTAAATGTCAGTTATAGTCTTGGTGGTACAGCCACTGTTGGTTCCGACTATACCGACTCTGGTGCTGGCATAGCTACCTTTGCCGCAGGTGCAGCGACAACTACCATCACCTTAGCAACCATTGATGATGCAGTTGTTGATCCTAATGAAACCATCATTGCTACTATTACTGCTCCCACTGGCTACAGTATTAGTGGTTCCGGCACTGCTACTGCTACCATTGCTGATAATAATTCTTTGGCGACAGTTATCAGCCTAGCGTTAACTCCCATGAGTGTCACTGAAGATGGAACAACTAACCTGGTTTATACCTTCACCCGCACAGGAGACACTACCAATGCCCTAACCGCGAACTATGTGCTTGGTGGTACAGCCACTCTCAACACCGACTATAGCCAAACTGGTGGACAAATTGTCCGATCAATTGGCACATCAAACATCGGGCGAATTACTTTTGCTGCTGGTGCAAATACAGCCAATCTGATTATTGACCCCACCGCAGACACCACCATTGAAAGTAATGAAACAGTTGCTGTCAGACTAATCAGAGGAACTGGTTATGACATTAGCAACACGACTGCTATTTTTGGAACTATTATCAACGATGATTTGGCTGTACCATCTACGGTGTCCATCGCTAAAACCACAGATGGTACAGAAACAGGGACAGTTAGCAGCCTATTTACTATCACTCGTACAGGCGATCTGACAGCAGCTTTAAATGTCAGTTATAGTCTTGGTGGCACAGCCACATTTGGTTCCGACTATACCGACTCTGGTGCCGGAACAGCTACCTTTGCCGCAGGTGCAGCCACAACTACCATCACCTTACCAACCATTGATGATGCAGTTGTTGATCCTAATGAAACCATCATTGCTACTATTACTGCTCCTACTGGCTACAGTATTAGTGGTTCCGGCACTGCTACTGCCACTATCGCTGATAATGATTTTTTGCCGACATCAGTCACCTTAGCCTTAGATCCTATTAGTGTCACTGAAGATGGAACCACCAATCTGGTTTATACCTTCACCCGCACAGGAGACACTACCAATTCCCTAACCACGAACTATGCAGTTGGGGGTACAGCCATCTTCAACACCGACTATACCCAAACTGGTGCAACAAGTTTTGCCTCAACAACTGGTAGCATTATTTTTGCTGCTGGTGCAAATACAGCCAATCTGATTATTGACCCCACCGCAGACTCTGTCATTGAAAGTAATGAAACCGTGGCTATCAGAATAGTTGCCGGAACTGGTTATAGCATTGGGACGACGACTGCTAAAACTGGAACTATCATTAATGATGATTTTTCCTCTGTATTAACGCCGTCTAGCCTATTTGGTAGTGATTCTTTGTTTCAAACTGCTGGACTCTCTAACGATTTGAGTTTGGTTGTGTAGTCTGTTAACCGGAAACGGGGTGTAGGTGAAGAAATTCCTGCACCCTATTATTCATAGCTAAATTTGGCGTTGCTGAATAAGGGGATGATTGAGGCTGACGCGGAGACAGGGAGACGCGGTGATTATATATTGATGCAGATTCTCAAATCATCCCGCAATTATGCAACGCCCTAAATTTTAACCTTGTGTTGAAATTTGTTATTGATATTAATTTTATATACATATATGTATTAATGCCTGAACTTTCTGTATTTACTCATAAATATGTTTGTGATTATGATGAATTAGAAGTAGCAGCATACATAAATAAAACATGATTAATAGTGTTAAAAAAGGCTAACAAAGCTGACTATTCAGGATTTCTTCCCTCCTAACGTCTTAACACTAGTTGATTGCAATTTGACTTTTTCGACAACCATTTACCCAATTAATCAATTATATGGATAGCAACATCAACCCATTGCCCGATTTGACCAATGACGAAAACACCTTATCAGTAATTCCACTAGCACAGCAAAACTTGTATAACTTATTTGCTCTGACAGATGGACTACTAGCAAAACTTAGCTCGGATCTGGCTACCCTATTCACAGGAATTGATCCGTCATCTTCCCCGGTAAATAGCTCAACTGGTGGTCTTGTTGCTAATGATTCATCACTACAGATAATCGGTGATAATATTGCCATTGAAGCGACAGCAGATAGTGACCCTGCTCAATTATTGTCTGACTTACAAGCACTAGGACTACAACAGACTTCTGCTTTTGGTCGTGTAGTTTCAGGGTTGATTCCCATATCAGAACTGGATAAAGTAGCTGCATTATCAAGCTTGCGTTTAGTTCGTCCCGTTTACAAGCCAAGCACAAATGTCGATTTAGTCAGCAGTCCGTCTGATGGATTTGTAACAAATGTTGGTTCCGTTACCAGTCAGGGCGACACCGCTCAACGTTCAGACATTGCTCGCTCACTATATGGTGTGAATGGAGCAGGTATCACCATTGGTGTTCTCTCGGATAGTTACAATAACTTAGGTGGTGCTGCTGCTGATGTTACTTCTGGGGATTTGCCATCAGGAGTAATTGTACTGCAAGATTTAGGTTCAGGTGGTAGTGACGAAGGTCGGGCAATGTTGCAGATTGTCGCTGACGTAGCCCCAGGAGCGACACTTGCTTTTAATACTGCCTTCGTTGGTGGACAAGCTGGTTTTGCCAATGGCATTTTGAATCTGGCCAAACCAGTAGCTAATGGTGGCGCAGGGGCAAGTGTGATTGTTGATGATGTATTCTATTTCAACGAACCATTTTTCCAAGATGGTATTGTCACCCAAGCAGTAGATCAAGTGGCATCAACTGGCGTTGCCTATTTTTCTTCAGCAGGTAATCAAGCCCGTCAATCCTATGAAAGCGTGTTCAGACCCAGTACTGTTATCACTGCTGGCGGACGATCCTATACCTTTCATGATTTCGATCCCAGTGGGACAGTAAATACTTTCCAGGCAGTTACTCTCAACAACGGTCAATTTACACCTGTTCTGCAATGGGATCAGCCCTTTGCCTCTGCCAGCACTGGCGGTGCAGGTTCCCAAAGCGACTTGGATATGTTTTTGTTCGCAGCTCCTAGCTTTACAAGCAATCTCATTAGCTCTAGTACAAGTAATAACTTGAATGCCGACCCATTTGAGTTTTTACAAGCCAGTGGTTCTGGCACGGCATACCTAGCAATCGGCAAACGTAACTCCGTAGGCGGACCAGACCCATCCATCATCAAATATGTTAATGTTGGATTTAATACCACATATCAATTTGCCACCAATAGTTCAGCTTCCTTTGGACACAATCAATCTGCTAACGGTCAGGGTGTAGGGGCTGCATATTATCAACAAACACCAGCATTTGGAGTAACGCCACCTGTGGCTGAGACATTCACCTCTTTAGGTGGTACTCCTATCCTATTCGATACAGCAGGAAACAGACTGGCAACACCAGTGATTCGTAATCAGCCTGCTATTACAGCACCCGATGGTGTT